>JAKAOC010000313.1 GCA_021823385.1 Actinomycetes bacterium | reverse complement strand
TCCACGATGCGCCCGGGCATGGCCCGGACAAGACCTTGGGCATCCATGCCGCGCGGCGGCCGAAGATGGCCGCCGTTATCGAGACGATGGTCGAGGTCAACTTCCCCGATGAGCGGATGTCCCGACCCACCGGCCGGGCCCCTTAGTCACGGAAGTTGTTGAACTGAAGGGGGATGCCGAAGTCGGCTTCCTTCAGCTTCTGGATCGCGGCCTGGAGGTCGTCGCGCTTCTTCCCGGAGACGCGCACGGCATCTCCCTGGATGGAGCCGGTGACGCCCTTCAAGTTCAGCTCCTTGATGAGCTTGTTGATCGCCTTGCCCTTCTCGGTGGAGATTCCGGCGACCAGCTTGATGGTCTGGCGGGCGGAGCCGCGCGAACCCTCCACTATCTCACCGCGCTCCAGAGACTTCAGCGAAACTCCACGCCTGACGAGCTTCTCCTCCAGGACGACCACCAGGGCGCGCAGGCGGTCTTCCGAGGCCGAGGAGAGGTGAAGCTCCTTCTCCGTGAACTCGATTTTTGAGCCGGTGTCCTTGAAGTCGAAGCGCGTTGAGGCCTCACGGTTGGCCTGGTCAACGGCGTTTCTGACTTCCTGGAGGTTGACCTCTGAGACGACATCGAAAGTAGGCACGCTGATATAGGATATTCCGCACACTGTGGGTCGGTGCCCGAGCGGCCAAAGGGAGCAGACTGTAAATCTGCCGGCTCAGCCTACGTAGGTTCGAATCCTACCCGGCCCACTCCTCCTCGATCTCGAAGCGGCTCCCGCCTAAGCGCCAAGCTTCTCCCGCCACAGTGCCGCCACGGCGTTCCTGGCCCGCGCGTTCCATTGTGCCGCCGACCGCGCGGCCCGCATCTGCAACTCGGTCGCCGCTTCGCCGGCCGGAATCGAGGCCATCGCCTCCGCAAGCGCGGATGGGTCGACCTCCAGCCAACGCGTTCCGGCGAAGACACGTGGCAGCTGGTGCCCACTGGCCGGCACCTCGGTTGCCGGGACCAGGACGGAGTTCTCAGGGCCGCAGAAGTCGCGGTGACCACCGCGCTCGGGTGCGATGACCACCATCCCGTGAGCGCTTGCCTCCAGGAAAGGCAGCCCGAAACCTTCGCCCCGGCTGGGCAGGACGAAGGCGTCGGCCTCCAGGTAGAGCATGGCCAGCTGCGCCTCGGTCATGCGGGCGTCCATCAGCGAGATCCGGGAGAACACCGCTGCGGGGATGCCCCAGTCGCGCAGGGAGATCTCCACGAAGCCGGCCGGGGTTATGCCGGAGAGCTTGATGGTCAGGTGTGCTGAGGCGTCCTGGGAGGCGAGCATGGCGAAAGCCTTCATCAGCGCTCGCGGGTTCTTCCGCTCCTCGAAGTTGAAGACCGAGAGGAAGCGGCCGGCGAAGCCTCGCGACGCCCGCCAGGCGCTTATCCGCTCCGGTTCGGGCAGCTGGTGCAGGAAGGGCGGAACGACACGGAGCTTTTCGGCGGCCACCCCGGCATCGGCCAGCAGCTCGCGATCGAAGCCGGACATGGTCCACACCTCATCGAAGTTTTCGATCGTCCGGACGTATCCCTGCCCCAGCCCTCGGCTCTCGAAGGTGGTCCGTAGCACGCGGAGCTTGGCGGGAGGCCAGGGCTGCGGTTCCTTTAGCCAGCCCACCGGGGCGTCCATCACGGAGATGTCCCAGCCGGCCGCGGTGTCGCCAGGCCAGCGAAACCGCGGCCCTTGGCCGAGGTCGACAGTGTGTAGGTGCCCGCGATCGCCGGTCTCGACCGCCGCGGCGAGGGACTTGGTGGCCACGGCAAAGCCGGACGAGCCGGTGAAGAGCCCCGCGTAGAGAACCTGCTTTGGCTTCGGCATCTGACGGGGCGGATTCAGCGCGCCCGTGACGTCCTCGCGCATACGCCTCGCCACGACGACCACGTCCAAGGGGACTATCGGGGCCAGCCAATCGAAAGAGGTCTCCAGAGCCGAAAATCCCGCCTCCCAGAGCAGCGCCTTCAAGACGGCCGGAGGGTAGGGGCGGATATGGGTCGGATCAAGCCAGAAGATCTCGCTGTTCACCGAGTCCAGCTTGAAGTTCGGCGTCTGTATGACGATGGTCCCGCCTTCGGAGACCAGGCCTGCGCAGTGGTCTAGCAGGGTTTTCAGCTGCTTGTTATCGAGGTGTTCGACGATATGACCGAGGAAGATGCCATCGAAGGCGCCCGAATCGAAGTCTTCGAGGGCGCCGGGGGCGAAGCCGAGCACCACGTCCAATCCCTCGCTCCTGAGCTTTTCCACACGCTCGGGGTCGCTTTCCAGGCCGACCGCCTCCACACCCCTGGACCGGAGTGCTCGCAACATGGCCCCCTCGCCACAGCCGATGTCCAGAACCCGCCGGGAGGCGGAAAGATAATCGACCAGGAGCGCGGCCGTCTTCGACGTGGCGAGCAGGTCGCCCTCGTGCGCGTGCGCGGATGACTCCTGGGGGGACAGATACCGCCTCGCCGACGAGATGAGAAGCCGGTGGGATGCACTTGACCAAAGGTCCGGCCTGCTTGCGGCGAGTCGTCCCAGGAGGGCGTGGGTGTCCTCGGGCACCCCCGGCAGTCGCATGGATGCGGCCAGGTCGAAGAGGAGCTTCGCTCCGGCCATGTCGCCGATCGAGACCAGGTCCCTGGTCGTCGAGGCGAGAAGAGCCGTGTCGTATGGGTTTCCCAGGTACCGCTCGATTGCCGCGCTCGCTTCGGTGAAGCGGTCGCGGACCGCGTCTCCCGCGCGGCACCTCTCGAGGGAGGCCTCCGCCAGCAATGCGGCGTTGCCCCAGCTCAGGGAGGCGGCGGTCTCGCGCGCCTTTTCGGCCAGCGGGGCGACCTCGGCCGGCCTCCACAACGCTTGCCGGATCGCCTCGGTCAGGGCGTCTCCATCCGGCTCCAGATAGAAGCGAGGCCCTGCCGGCGCGCCCAGCCCTCCGTCATGGCTGCCGGGCATCAGGTGCAGCTGAGCCGGGATGCGGATCGAGTTCGAGTCGTCCAGGAAGTCGTCCGAGGCACCCCCGGCGGTCGCGATCACCGGGACTCCGGCGGCGGCCGCTTCGAGGAGCGGCAGCGCGAATCCTTCGGAGCGATAAGGAAGCGCAAGGGCGGCGGAGCGCGCCATCAACCCGGCGAGCTCAACGCCCGACAGCGCCTTGCGAACGACCGAGGTGCGCGCGGCGACACGCGGGTGCTCGTTCATCAGCGAATCGACCAGGGATTGACCCCGGTAGTGCGAGGTTTGGCCGTTCTCCTTGATGGTGAAGCTCATTTCGGCCAACTCGTCGTCGCGCAGGTCATCGAGTGCCTTGAACAGCACGTCGATTCCCTTGCGCGGGATCCCGCCTCCGACAAAGAGCAGGTTCGGGCCGGCATCGGCATTGCTCTCCCAGGTGGCCGTGCGAACCCCATTTGGCACGACTTCTATCCGGCCGGGGTCGGCTCCTCCTTGGAGCCAGCAGGCTTTGGCGAAGTTCGAGGGGACCCAGACGCGGTCGCAGGTGCTCATCGCACCGAGCCAGGAGGCCGGGACCGCACCGAACTCGAAGGGCTGGATTACCACGAACAGCTCGGCTCGGGGGCGCTCCCACACCGGTGGCCAGAACTGGCGGACGCAGGCGTCGAGCCTGCCCCCGTCGGAACGTGGGATCGCCTCTATTCCGAGCGCGTCCAGCGAAGCCAGGCATTCCTCCGGGCTCTGGTCCCAGGCGTCGAGGAAGACCTCGTGCCCTAGCTCGCGCAGAGCATCGGCCAGACTGGCGTTCACGATTCCATAGCTGTTGTCGTGACGTGTGTTGCCTTCGATGAGGATCCGCAATGCTGCTCCTAATGGCGTTCGGGGCCTGGCGCCCGCGCTGGGACCCGGGTCCGCCGAGCTCCGTGCCGGGGCCGCGTTCAACCAATTCGCACTCCCGTGGGAATCTCGTGCGGGCGAGGCTCCGGCCTTGTCTTATACGCCCTGTTAGTGATGGTCATGCAGGTTGCGGCGTGCAACCGGGAGCAGTATCGTCCTGCACCCCCCGTGCCTTGAATCCCGTTTGCGCCGTGTGCCGCTCGGTGGTGGTGGCGGCGGTGGTGGGGGACGGCGCCGGCGCGAGGCTGAGTGTCGCCTGAGACTTCCGTCAATTGGGCGCTTTTCGGGCTAGTC
>JAKAOC010000312.1 GCA_021823385.1 Actinomycetes bacterium | reverse complement strand
CTGGCCCGGCAACGGTCAAGACGGCGCGGACGGGCGCCGGCGCCTTGGATGGCCGTCGTGCCGACCGGCCCCGCGGATGGCTCCGCGGAGACCCTTCCTGTCGTCTCGGCCCGGTTTTCCCTCGTGTTACCCGGGCGAATGAGTGGTAACTTTGCATGCCGACGAGCCATGGAGGACCGGTTCGTGACCGACGTCCTCGGCCCCGCGGATGCCCGGTCGATGCCTGGGAGCCCGGGTCTGAGCCATGGGCACACCGAGGTCGGCCGCACGCGCCGGCATCGGCTGCCCCTCTCGCCTGGCCCCCAAGATTCTGAAGCCTGGCCCGGCAACGGTCAAGACGGCGCGGACGGGCGCCGGCGCCTTGGATGGCCGTCGTGCCGACCGGCCCCGCGGATGGCTCCGCGGAGACCCTTCCTGTCGTCTCGGCCCGGTTTTCCCTCGTGTCACCCGGGCGAATGAGTGGTAACTTTGCATGCCGACGAGCCATGGAGGACCGGTTCGTGACCGACGTCCTCGGCCCCGCGGATGCCCGGTCGATGCCTGGGAGCCCGGGTCTGAGCCATGGGCACACCGAGGTCGGCCGCACGCGGCGTGGATGGCCGCGGTCGAGGGGGTTAGTGGATCTCTCGGTGGCGGAGCTTGGTCCGGGGCAAGGAAAGGGTGAATGCTATGAGCGAACGGCGCCCGGTAAGGATTGCCAACTGCTCCGGCTTCTACGGGGATCGCTTCTCCGCTGCCCGCGAGATGGTGGAGGGTGGGCCGATAGACGTCCTTACCGGCGACTATCTCGCCGAGCTGACCATGTTGATTCTTTGGAAGGCGCGCATGAAGGATCCCGGTGTCGGGTACGCCCGCACCTTCGTGGCCCAAATGGAGCAGGTGCTGGGGACCTGCATGGATCGCGGCATCAAGGTCGTGTCCAACGCCGGTGGGCTCAATCCCGCCGGACTTGCCTCCCAGCTCGCGGCCCTGGCCGAGAAGCTTGGTCTCCAGCCCCGCATCGCCTGGGTCGAAGGTGACGACATCTCGGGAAGCGTTACGGGGCTTCTTGACAAGGGGCATCCCTTGGCGAACATGGACACCGGCCAGTCTCTTGCGGAGGCGGGTGTCACGCCGATAAGCGCCAACGCGTACCTGGGAGGATTCGGAATCGCCGAGGCACTTGCCGCCGGGGCGGACATCGTCGTGACCGGCCGCGTGACCGACGCATCGCTCGTAGTGGGGCCGGCGGCGTGGTGGCACGGCTGGCGCCGTGACGACTACGACCGTCTTGCCGGCGCCGTTGTGGCGGGGCACGTGATCGAGTGCGGCGCCCAGGCTACTGGCGGGAACTACGCCTTCATCGAGGAGATCGCGGATCGCCGCGTTCCCGGCTTCCCTATCGCCGAGGTGGCTGCGGACGGATCGTCGGTGATCACTAAGCATCCCGACACCGGGGGCCTGGTTTCGGTGGGCACGGTCACAGCCCAGCTGCTATACGAAATTGCGCAGCCGGCCTACGCGAATCCCGACGCGGTGGCACTTTTCGACACGGTCGATCTGGAGCAGGTGGGCAAGGACCGCGTCCGCATCTCCGGAGTGCGAGGGGCCGAGCCGCCGGCCAAGCTCAAGGTGGCGCTCAATTATCTGGGCGGTTATCGCAACTCGATGACCCTTGTGCTGACAGGCCTCGACATCGAGGCCAAGGCGGCCTGGGCCGAGGAGGAGCTCTTCTCGGTTCTGGGTGGCAAGCAGCGCTTCGACGCGGTCGACGTTCACCTTGCGCGCTTCGACAGGGAGGACTCCCCGGACAACGAGCTGGCCACGGCTCATCTCCGGATCACCGTCATGGACTCCGATCCGTCCAAGGTCGGGCGCGCATTTTCGAACGCGGCGGTGGAGCTGGCCCTGGGCGGCTATGCGGGCTTCCATGCCACCACGCCCCCGGGGGCGGAGAGCGCCTTTGGCGTCTACTGGCCCGCACTGGTCGACTCGTCCGAGGTCGTCCACACCGTTGTCCTCCCGGACGGGAGTCGCCGTGTGATCGAGCATCAAGGCGGAGCGGGTCAGCCTAAGGACGTGCCGCAGGCTACGGGGAGGCCGGTCGGCGCCGAAGCCGGCCCGACTCGCCGCGCACCTTTAGGAAGAGTATGCGGGGCCAGGAGCGGTGACAAGGGTGGCAACGCCAACGTGGGACTCTGGGCTCGGGACGACCCGTCCTACGAATGGCTCGCCTCCTACCTGGACGTGGAGCGCTTCAAGGAGCTGCTGCCGGAGGCGGCCGAGTTGGAGGTGCGCCGCTACGAGCTTCCCAACCTCCGCGCGCTCAATTTCGTCGTGGTGGGCCTGTTGGGCAAAGGGGTGGCGGCCTCCACTCGTCCCGATCCCCAGGCCAAAGGGCTGGGGGAGTTCATCCGTTCGCGATACGCGCAGATCCCGGTGCGCCTGCTGCCCGCGGAGAACGCATGAGCGATCTTGCCCGTGCGGCCTCGAGCGTCTCGGTAAACGGGATCTTCCAGCGCGCGTTCCGGATCTTCGCAGACCGGGTGGCCGTCACTTCCGGGGACGAATCCTGGACCTATGCCGAACTCGGCGAGCGCGCCGAGCGGCTGGCAGCCGCGCTGTGGGCGCTGGGGGTGCGCAAGGGGGACCGGGTGGCGGTGCTCTCCGAGACGCGCCCGGAGTACGTCCAGGCATACGCCGCCTTGGCCAGGTTGGGCGCCGTCGTCCTGACACTGAACATTCGTCTTCACCCGGATGAGATCGCCTGGTGTGTCGAGCACGGCCGCCCCAAGGCGGTGATCACCTCGGGCGGTATGCGCCACCTGCTCGACGGCGTCCGTGGAGGTGCCCGGGTCGAGACCTGGATCTGCATGGAAGACGGCATCGATGGCGACCTTTCTTTTTCGGAGCTCGAGGGAGGGAACCACCCTGAGCCGCCCGAAGTCGAGATCGAGGGCGCCGACATCCACAACATCCTTTACACCTCCGGCACCACCGGCCGGCCCAAGGGGGCGATGATCAGCCAGGCGGCCGCGGCCATTCGCGGCCAGCGCCTTGCACAGTGGTTCTCCCTCACGGCCGACGACGGATTCGTCGGTTGGCTTCCCCTATTCCACTGCGGTGGCGACGAGTCGCTTTATGCCACGACGATGACGGGCGGAACCTATGCCGCCCTCAGCAAGGCGGATCCGGTGCGGATGTTCGAAGCCATCGAGCGCCACCGGCTTTCATGGACGCTGTTGCTGCCCGGCGTTATCACTGAGTTCCTGCGTCATCCGCGCCGCGGGGAGTACGACCTCTCCAGCCTCCGCTTTGCCATCGGCTATGCGAACATGGCCCCCCACGTGGTGGCCGAGCTGACGCGGGAACTCGGGATCGGCTTCTTCGACGCATTTGGCCAGACCGAGTCCAGCTATCTGCTTGCCCACGGATACTCGGGTCCCGGGGAAATGCCGAGCTTGCGCAAGGTTCCCAGCCCCCTTATGGAGGTGCGCATCGTGGACTCCTCAATGAACGAGGTGCCCGTCGGCGTGCCGGGCGAGTGCGTGGTAAGGGGACCTAGCGTCATGTCGGGGTACCTGGACGACGCCGCGGCCACCGCTGAGGCATTTCAGGGCGGCTGGCTCCACACCGGAGACGTTCTTGTGCGTCACGTAGACGGCGCGCTGTCGTTCGTCGATCGGAAAAAGTACTTGATCAAGACAGGCGGCGAGAACGTCTATCCGGCCGAGGTCGAGCAGGCGATCAACTCCCACCCGGCCGTTCAGGAGGCCTGTGTGTTCGGCGTGCCCGACGAGCGCTGGGGCGAGACTCCAAAGGCGGTCGTGGTGGTGCGCCCGGGAGTTTCACTTACGAGGCAGGAGGTCGCGGCCTGGTGCCGAGAGCGCCTTGCGGGCTACAAGCGGCCCCGATACGTGGAGTTCGCCACCGCCGATGACCTGCCGCGCTCCACCACCGGGAAGCTGCAAAGGCATATTCTCGCCGAGCGGGGAAGCCGTGACGAGGAGGCGGTGTAAAGGGGCGGCTCTGTCGTGGCAGCGTGGTCGGCTAGCCCGCTTCGGCTCCACTTTCGCTGAAGAGGGGGTGGTGGCAGCACCCCGCAAGCACGGAGAAACACTCCGAGAGGATGAACGCCCCTCTTTCCAGGTCGACCCTCTGCGTGGCACGGAG
>JAKAOC010000311.1 GCA_021823385.1 Actinomycetes bacterium | reverse complement strand
CGAGTGAAGAACACCGGGGCTCGCAAGGCCAGAGGGCAACCGCACGAGCGGCTTCAGATTCGAACGGGCGAGCGAATACCCCCGGTGGGACGGGTGGCCCAAGACCGTTCGGGGCCATCGACTCGGCGGGACTTAGTTCCGCCGAGTGTTTAGGGACGGTTGACCAAGAGCCGAAAGGCGCGCTCGGCGGCAAGGCCGGCTCCCTGAAAGACAAGGCAACGGATTAGCGATAGTCTGAACCACAAATAGCTAGAACAACTGCTTTAGCTACTATTATCGCCACTGTGGGAGATGTCAGTGCCAGCTAAGACGTTACGATGGGGTGCCTTAGGGGTGGGAGTGGTGCTAGCAGCTGCGGGCGCATACCGGCTTGCCAATACCAATCAACTTCCCACCCGATCGCCAAGGCGGACCTTCAACACGGTGAAACCGCCGCGCTTTCAGCCGGTTATCTCCCAGACCAAGCCTCACCCGTTTGTTCCGATCTCCGCCTCCCTCCCCGCGCTCGGCCTTAGCAAGATACCAATCCAGCCCGAGCCGGATCCCGGGGGCGTGCTCACGATCCCACCGATCGCACAGGGTTGGGGATGGTGGAACGGCGGCGCGCAGGCTGGTGCCTCTTCCGGCCCCACCATCCTTGCCGGCCACGTGGACTGGGTCGGCTTTGGAAACGGGCCAGCCCAAAAGATCTGGTACCTGCAGCCGGGGATGACCGTGACCGTCTACAGCAAGTCCGGGGAGGCGATCCGGTACGTCGCCGTCGCCCTGAACACGTACTCCGACGTCCAGATGCGGACCGAAGGACCGATCCTATTCCGCACCGGCGGCCCCAATCGCCTCTACATCATCACTTGCGGCGGTACTTTCATACCGTCCGAGCACTCCTGGAACTCGAACGTTGTCGGCACTTTCGTCCCCGCAAACCAGCCTGTTGCGACCCTTCACGTAGCCCGCCAAGCCTGAGGCAAAGCCGGTTCCGCAACCAACACGCCATCCCTCTCCAGGACTGCTGGCAGCCTGCAACCGTCAACGAAGCAAGCAAAGCGTGCTGCAACCGTTTCAGGCCCCCAGTGCGACCGGCACCCAACTGACGCTGCTCTCCACTTGCACTCATAGAGCGGCCAGACCAACAGCGGCAACTCCGCTCCTCTCGGTTTGCGCAGCGAACCCGCGAAAGACACTCATTTATAGACCACGCCGAGCTGGGCTACTCGCCGCTGGAATAAAGACGTCCTCGCATGGCGAAGGCCTCCCGATAGCTTTGGGGCGCGACGCCTACGAGGCGTTTGAAGTGGGTACGCAAACTCAGGGAGCTTCCGAAACCCACGGCCATGGAGATCATCTCGATGCTGAAGTCGGTGGTTTCAAGCAGTTGCTGGGCGGCCACCACCCGCTCACGCAAAATCCACTGCAGCGGAGAGGTTCCAGTAGTGGCGCGGAATGTGCGGTCGAACGCGCGTCGGCTAATGTTGAGGCGCCTGGCCATCGCTTCAACGGTCATGCGTTGCTCCAAGTGGAGGGCCAACCAGGAGAGAAACTCCCCGATCTCGCCGTCCAGCGAGCCTCCCGAGGTGTCCGGTCCAGCCGCCCCAGCCAACTCGGCCTGTCCCCGGGACCGGCAATCATGCGCCGCGCCACTGCGGCCGCGGCAGCCGCTCCCTGCTCGCGTCGGATCAGGTAAAGGCAGGCGTCGAGCCCGGCTGCGGTTCCGGCTGAGGTCATGATCCGACCTTCGTCGACATACAGAGCGGTTGAGTCCACTTCGACCTGCGGATACATCCGCGCAAAGAGCTGCACCCAACGCCAGTGGGTGGTAGCCCGGCGGTAATCCAGCAGACCGGCCGCGGCAAGAACGAACGCGCCTAGGCATAGGCCGACAACAATGGCGCCTTCCTGGTGAGCCCGGCGCAGCTCCTCCAAGAGCGGGTACGGGGGCGGATCCTCCGGGTTACGCCAGCTCGAGACGACCAGTATGCCGGCCCGACGGGCAGCGTATAACGGTCTTAGTCCGGAGATTCGAATACCAGCGGTGGTCGTGGCGCTGCCTTCACCGGCCGTGACCGCGACCACGCTATAGCGCGGACCACCGGAATCACTGCGATCGACCCCGAAGACGCTGAGCGGGATGGCCGCCTCGAACAGCGGAGCACCGTCGCTAACGACGACTGCAACCCTACCCCGGTCCCGCTCCACCAACGCAATCTCCAGTGAGTCTCTTTGGCTTGATTCTATCCAATACTGGCTCAACAGCCACTGGAGGCCGCCAACCAGCCAGTTTAAAATCTGGTCCATGAACGCCTTGATTCCACTGGACGGTCCAACCGTAGTGATCGAAGTGGCAGACGCACGGTTCCTGGTCGATCCAACCTTCGACCCGGCAGGCACCTACCCGATCGGATCGCGTGCGCTGGTCAAGACCACCGGCCCCACCTGGTCCCCCGAGCACGTAGGAAGGGTCGACGCCGTCCTCCTCTCGCACGACCAGCACCCCGACAACCTTGACCGTGGAGGGCGCAAGTTTCTGGAGAGCGTGCCGCTCACTCTAACCACACGCAAAGGAGCCGAGCGCCTTGCCGGAACGGCGGTGGCATTGGATCCGTGGTCAACCCACCAGGTCGGCGGCGTTACGGTAACCGCGGTTCCGGCGCTCCATGGCCCCGAGGGCGCCGATACGGTGTTGGGGCCGGTCACCGGGTTCGTGCTCTGCGCCAAGGGAGCGCCAAGCATCTATGTAAGCGGAGACAACGCCTCGCTCGAACTCGTCCACGAGGTCGCTGCCCGCTTCCCCGCACTCGACATCGCTGTGCTTTTTGCCGGCGGAACCAGAAGTCCATCGGTTGAGGGCTACATCACCCTGAGCAACGAGGCCGTGATCGAAGCCGCTAGGATCCTCGGACAGCCCAGGATCCTAGCCGTCCATACCGACGGCTGGGCGCACTTCACCCAAGACCAGCGCTCCCTGCGCACAGCCTTCGCGGTTGCCGGACTCGCCGACCTCTTGCTGCCCCACGTTCCCGGAGAAATGGTACCGATCTGATCGCACCGGGTACCCGGCAACGCCCGCTCCACTTAGCCCGGATACCACGGCTGACCGGTGTAAACACTCCGGCATCGCGTGGCAAGCTAGCCCTCAATCCCGGTACGGCGCGAACTTGCCACCGCGGGCGTTGTCCGGACTCCGCCTACCTTCGAAAAGGTGCATCGCGGGTTGTCGCCGCCACAGCGTAAGCGCAAGTGTCTGCGACCGCCCGTACGGCTCTATCGCCAACATTTTGGCAGCGTTACCCGCGCCCAAATACCCCGGCATCCGTCCTTTAGCGTCGTGGCAGCTCGACCGCATCTCCAGTAAACTGGAAAGTCACGGAGGTGCCGTATGAAGATCGGGGAGGTGGCGGAGGCGAGTGGCTTCTCGGTAAAAACGATCCGCTACTACGAGGAGATCGGGCTTCTTCCGCCCCCGGATCGAGAGGCGAATGGATACCGGTTCTACGATGACACGATCATCCAGCGCCTTCGATTCGTCGAGCGCGCCCAGACAGCAGGACTCACGCTCCGGGAGATAGGGCAGGTGTTCGCGATGCGCACGGAGGGCCGGGCACCCTGTCTTCACGTACGCGAACTCCTCCACAAGCATCTCATTCAGATCGACGAGCGCATTACCCAGCTGCAAGCGACCAGGCGAGAACTCCAGGATCTGGCCCAACGAGCAGAGACTGCTGATCCCGCCGAGTGCCCAGAGGACGCCATCTGCGCGATCATCGTGCATGAAGAGTAAGTCGCCATTTCTCGTCGCCTGCAGCAGTCACTTTTTGGCTCGACAATCGCTTCAAGATGGCGCAATGCTTCCCACGTCTTGAGCCCCCAAAGTCGTTGCGCTCATCGGAACTGCCCAGAGATGCTCCACCTCCACCTGATCGTCACCGAGGCAACCAAGCCACGCCAGGCATCGCCATCGGAGGCGCAGATGTCCCACACTCTCGATCAAACTCAGACATCGATCAAACGGCTCCGCGACAGCTGCCTCCCGGACGTACCCGTCGCCGCATTCCTCGCAATGAACCCGGGGTCCGGCCGCCCACCTGGCAGACAGCGTCGACGCCGGACGGTTCGCCGACCGGGCGTGAGCGAACCTGTGCCGATTTAGGCGCTGCCCTGCACA
>JAKAOC010000310.1 GCA_021823385.1 Actinomycetes bacterium | reverse complement strand
TCTCGCTCGCGCGCGAGCAGGATGCACCCGCAGCCGAGCGGATGGCGCGGATAGACGAGGAGCTCTCCAATCTCAACGAGGAGCGCCTCGGCATGGTCGGTCATTGGCAGCTGGAAAAGTCCAAGATCGAGTCGATCAGGGAGAAGAAGGAGAAGCTCGAATCCGAGCGGGCCAGGTCGGATCAGATGACCCGCGAGGGGCGCCTCGATGCGGCTGCTGAGATCCTTTACTCGGTGATCCCGGGCCTCGAGGAGGCCATCAGGACTGAGACGGCCGAGCTGGCGGAGCTGCAGTCCACGATGCGCATGCTCAAGGAGGAGGTGAGCGAAGAGGACATCGCCGAGGTGGTTTCCCGCGCCACGGGGATCCCGGTCTCCAGGATGCTGGAGGGCGAGGTTTCCAAGCTGCTACGAATGGAGGAGGAGCTCCATGGCAGGGTGATCGGCCAGGATGCCCCCATCGCTGCGGTGGCCGCGGCCATTCGGCGATCGCGGGCGGGCCTCTCGGACCCGAACCGCCCTATCGGCTCCTTCCTCTTCCTCGGACCGACAGGGGTCGGAAAGACCGAACTCGCCAAGGGGCTGGCGGAGTTCCTTTTCGACGACGAGCGGGCAATGATCCGCATCGACATGGGTGAGTACCAGGAAGCGCACACCGTTTCGCGCCTCATCGGCTCTCCCCCCGGCTACGTCGGATATGACCAGGGTGGACAACTCTCCGAAGCCGTCCGGCGCCGCCCTTATTCGGTGGTGCTGCTGGACGAGGTGGAGAAAGCCCACCCGGACGTATTCAACGTCTTGCTGCAGGTCCTGGAGGACGGGCGCTTGACGGACGGGCAAGGGAGGACGGTCAACTTCACCAACACGGTGCTGATCATGACCTCCAACCTGGCCGTGGATCCCCGTTCCTTCTTCAAGCCGGAGTTCGTCAACAGGATCGACGAGATAATCCGTTTCAGCGCGCTCTCCCGAGAGGACCTCGACGCCATCGTGGACCTTCAGATCGACGATGTGCGCCGGCGCCTGCGTGCCCGGCGCATCGGCCTGGAGGTTACTCCGGAGCTGAAGCAGCGGCTGGCCTCGGAGGGCTTCGATCCCGAATTCGGCGCCCGCCCACTTCGCCGCGTTGTGCAGCGCTGGATCGGCGACACGGTGGCGACCGCAATTCTCGAAGGCCGCTTCGCTGACGGCGACACCGTGCACGCGGATCTCGATCCGACCAACGAGGATGCCGTCATCCTTAAGTGACGCGGCGGGCAAGTAGCATTGCCATGGACTTTTTTGGACTTTGGTCCATAATCCTGGAGGTGGCTCTTGCCTGTCACGGTGGTCGTCGGAACGCAGTGGGGTGACGAGGGCAAAGGAAAGCTCACCGACCTGATTGCTGCCGAGTGCGACTACGTAGTTCGCTACCAGGGCGGGCACAACGCCGGCCACACGGTGGTGGTGGACGGCCAGTCCTTTGCGCTTTCACTCATCCCCTCCGGCATCCTTTCCCAACGGGCCACCTGCGTAATCGGAAACGGCGTGGTGGTGGAGCCCGGCGTGCTGCTGGAGGAGATGGACCGGCTGGAGGCGCGCGGCGTCGATATTTCCCGCGTTCTCGTTTCGGGTTCGGCGCACCTGATCATGCCTTACCACTTGGAGCTGGATCGAGTGCAAGAGCGCTATCTGGGCAAGAACGCGCTTGGCACCACCAAGCGGGGCATCGGGCCCGCATACGCGGACAAGGCAAGCAGGATCGGGCTCAGAGTGCAGGATCTGCTCGACCCCAAGATCTTCCGCCAGAAGCTGGATGTCGCTCTTCGCGAGAAGAACCTCATTCTCTCCAAGGTCTATAACCGCCTACCCCTCTTAGCGGACGAGATAGCGAGCAAGTACCTGAACGAGTACGCGCCCAGGCTGGCGCCACATATCGCCGACACAGTGAACATCTTGCACAAGGGGATGGAGAACGGCAAGGAAATCCTGCTGGAGGGGGCGCAGGCCACCTTCCTGGATATAGACCACGGTACCTATCCGTTCGTCACCTCGTCATCCCCTACCGCCGGTGGCGCATCGGCGGGGAGCGGAATCGGGCCGCGCTACATCGACAAGGTGGTGGGCATTGCCAAGGCCTATCTGACCCGCGTCGGGTCAGGGCCGTTCCCGACCGAACTCAAGGACGAGACCGGCGATCGCCTGGTGGAGGTCGGCCATGAGTTCGGAACGGTGACCGGCCGCCGCCGCCGAGCCGGCTGGTTCGACGTGGTTCTGGTCCGCCAAGCCGCCAGGCTCAACTCGCTCAGCGAAATCGCCTTGACCAAGTTGGACGTGCTCGACGGTTTCGAGAAGGTGAAGGTCTGCGTCGGCTACCGCGATGGAGACGAGATCCTCGACGCGGTTCCGTTTCACCAGTCGGTCTTCCACCGGGTCCAGCCCATCTACGAAGAGCTCGAGGGCTGGATGACCCCACTCTCCGCTTGCACAAGCCCATCGCAGCTTCCCGCCGCGGCGCGCCGATACATCGAATTCCTGGAGTCGGCCGTGGGTGTCAAGATCGCCACCGTTGGAGTGGGACCGAGCCGGGACCAATTCGTGAGCTTGCCGTGAAGGTCGTCGTCGTCGGTTCCGGAGGTCGGGAGCACGCGCTCTGCGACACTTTGGCCAAGGAGGGCCATCGGGTCGTCGCCACCCCAGGCAATCCGGGGATAGCCGAATGCGCCGAGATCGCAGCCGGGCCGGCCGAGTCCCTCGATGCCGACCTTTTCGTGGTGGGTCCCGAAGCTCCCCTTGTGGACGGTTTGGCTGATCGCCTTCGCGCCCAGGGGAAGCTTGTTTTCGGCCCCGGCCGCGACGGGGCCATGCTTGAGGGCTCCAAGCACTTCATGAAGCGCGTGGCAGCCGAGGCCAAGCTGCCCACGGCCGCATTCGCGGCCTTCGATGAGACCGCTGCTGCGTTTGAGTATCTCGAGTCGATGACAGCGCCGTACGTGATCAAGACCGATGGGCTGGCCGCCGGCAAGGGAGTGCTTGTCACCACCGATCTGGATGAGGCGAAGGCGGATGTGCGAGCCAAGCTTTCGGGTTCGGCATTCGGCGAAGCGGGCCGGCGCGTCGTCATCGAGGAGGGCATGAGTGGGCTGGAAGTGTCGCTGCTGGCAGTGGTAGATGGGCAGCGCGCAGTCGCGCTGCGTCCCGCGGCTGACCACAAGCGCCTCCTCGACGCGGACCGCGGCCCCAACACCGGCGGCATGGGCGCCTACTCGCCCGTGCCTTTCTTCGGCCCGGAACTCGAAAGACGTGCCATGGCCGAGATCGTCGAGCCCACCGTTGCCAGGCTGGCCGAGATGGGCGTCGACTACCGCGGCGTGTTGTATGCCGGCCTGATGCTGACTCAGGACGGCCCCAAGCTGGTCGAGTTCAACGTCCGATTCGGGGACCCGGAGGCGCAGGTGGTCCTTCCGGCACTTGGCCCTGGCCTGGGCGAATTCCTGGCGCAGGCGGCAGCCGGGCATGTAGGGGAGCCCCCCGCGATCCGGCATGGGGCGGCCGCAACGGTGGTCATGGCCGCCCCGGGTTATCCCGAGTCGCCTCGAACAGGAGGCGTGATAACCGGCTTGGATGCCGCCGGCGCTATGCCGGAGGTCAAGGTCTTTCACGCCGGGACCAGGCGAGGGGAGGGCGGAGAGATGGTGGTGGCGGGAGGAAGGGTCCTCTCGGTGACCGGCTTCGCCCAGAGCATGCCGGAGGCCCTCGCCAGGGCGTACGCAGCGATTGCCAAGATCCACTTCGAGGGCGCTCAGTTCCGCTCTGACATCGGTGCCAGTGCGCTTGCCGGGCACCACCCGACCGAAAGGTCCTAAAGGAGGTTCAGAGTTGATCGAACGTTACACACTTGCCGAAATAGGCGAGATCTTCACGGACCGCTCGCGCATGGAGGCATGGCTGGAGGTCGAGATACTCACCGTCGAGGCACTGGCTACGCTGGGGAGAATTCCGGCGGCCGATGCGGTCTTCGTGCGCGCCAATCGGCCGGTGGTCGACGAGGAGTTCGTGGCCGCCGTAAACGATCGTGAACTGATCACCAATCATGACCTGGCCGCCTTCGTCGACATCGTTCAGGCCCGGGTGGGTAAGCCGGCGGGCAACTGGGTTCACTATGGCCTCACCTCCTCGGACGTCGTCGAAACCATGC
>JAKAOC010000309.1 GCA_021823385.1 Actinomycetes bacterium | reverse complement strand
ATCTGCTGGGCAGCCAGCTGGTCATGAACGTTGGAGTTGGCGAAATTGGCCCCCACCAATAGCAATGCCCCTGCCACCAGCAGGACCACCACCATTACCACTCCGGCCAGACTCATCAGTGTATCGAATACACGTCTTTGCATCTCCACCCTTTCTTTGGGCCGAGTAGCTCGGCCACCTAATGAGTTTCCTAGGCCGGAAGGCCGAGGCAAAGGGACGAGCGTCCCTCCTTTGTGAAACGGATGTCACTCCGGTCGACCCACCGCTAGGGTCTTTGGCCCCTGATTTTGCGGCTTCCCACCTGGCTATTCCTGCAACCGAAACATCGATCCGGCTTCCCTGTCGGCGCGAGCGATGCCTGGACTCCCGAAATCGTCGTTATCCGATCCGGCATAGGGTCCCACCAGGCCTCCTGCGGCCGGTATCGTGGGGGCATGAGACACCGGGTCGGCCGCACCAGCATGTTTCCTCGGGCTGCTGCCGCTTTTGCCGCTTTGGCCCTTGCGCCTCTGGCGGCATCCTGCGGCTCGCAATCGGCGGCCGAGAAGCAGGCGATCACCGTCGCCTCCTGGATTGCCAAGTACGGCATGGCCGACGTAAAGCTTTTGCAGTCCGACTATCAGGCTTCAGCCGGTGCGCTCAGCTCGGGCCAGGCCGCTCAGGCCAAGACGGAATGCTCGAAGCTGAAATCGGACACGGCCGCGATGCTCAAGCAGCCCCAGCCGAACTCACAACCCCTGGCGAAGGACTGGGCGGCCACGGTATCGGACTCGAACAGTTTCGCGGGCGATTGCCTCCAGGCGGTCCAGGGATCGTCGGCGGCGCTGGCAGCCGCTTCCCAGGCCGGCACACAGATCACCTTCGACATCACCGCCGTCGAAAACGACATCGGCGCCATACTCGGCTGACCGCGCCCCTGCCTGGTCGCCGAACAAGTGCGCCGCTAATCTCTAGCCCGTGCCAGCAAAACCGGACCAGCACGGGCAAGGTGGGCTGAGAGACCGGCTCGGCCGAAGCTTTGGCGCGGTGGCCCCGCAGTACGCTGCCGCGCGGCCCGGCTATCCCGGCACACTCGTCTCGGACATCGTCCGAAACGCAACCCACGTACTTGAGCTTGGCGCCGGGACAGGCATCCTTACCAGAGCCCTGGCCTCGATGAACCCGGCCTCCCTGGTTGCCACGGATCCGGACACCAACATGATCGCAGAGTTGCGTGAGACGCTTCCCGAGGTGACCGCCGTCGTGGCCCGAGCGGAGCGGCTGCCCTTCGTTGGCCAGCACTTCGATCTGGTGATCGTAGGCCAAGCCGCGCACTGGTTCGATCTCGGGCCAGCGGCGCGCGAGATCCGCCGCGTGTTGTGCCCAGGCGGAGAACTGGCGCTGCTTTGGAATCACCGCTCCCTGGAGCTGGACTGGGTAGCCCAGTTCGACCGGATCGTGCAGGCGCACACGGTTTCCACCGTTGATCGCGAGGTGGCCGAGGAGATCTCGGCAACGGGCTGTTTTGGCCACTTCAGCATGCGCACCGAAAGCTTCGAGCATCGGGTCGATCTCGAGGGAGCGCGGAGCCTCGTCGAGAGCTTCAGCCACGTCTCCACCTTGGCGCCGGCCGCCAGGGCCACCGTGATCGAACAAGCCCTCGATCATTTGCGGCCAAGGGCGGACCAGTACGGGGTGGTCACTATCCCCTATTACTGCGAGGCCCACATCGCGCGAGCCACCGAAGAATCCGCCCAAGACCAGGCCAAATTGTGACCACTCGCCGAAAATCCCCCTGATAACCTCAGTTTCAGTCCATCGATACCGGAGACAACACTGATGAGCCATCTGCAAAAGGCCGGAAACGCCGCGGCACTCTTTTTCGTCGCCGGGGTCGCAGCCGCCTGCGGCGGCTCATCGTCCGCCGGCAGCACGAACCCCTTACAGCCCAAGCTGGAAAAGGCCATCGCCGCAACCGCCTCCACGCCGGCAGCGGAGGCCTCCTTGAACGAAACCGTTACCTCGGGTGGCACCACAAGCATGGCGCTCACAGCCAAAGCGGGCTTCTCGGGAACCGGGAAGCAATACGTGAACAATGTAGCTCTGCAGGCAACGGCCCCCGTGAAGCAGAGCCTGCAACTGTCAGTGGCAGGGTCCACCCTTTACGTGACCGTCCCGCCCTCGCTCCAGGCCCTCGTCCCGTCGGGGATCCACTACGTATCAGTCAGCTTCTCGCAAATGCTCACAACCCTCGAGCAAAGTGGGAACGCCGGCGAGATCGCCGCTGGAGTGGCGTCCCAGCCTGCCTCAATCTTATCGATGTTGAAGCTTGGCAAGTTGAGCTCGGTGGCGCAGGCAAATGGCGCCCCGTCCGGCACAAAGGCATATTCCGCTCTGCTCGCGCTCCCGGCCGGCAAAGCGAGCGCCGGCCTCGCAGCCCTGGGAATACCTCCGTTCAAGACGGCGCATGTCACCGTCTGGGTCGGCTCCGACGGACTCCTGAGCCACGTGTCCATCAACGCCGCCCTGCCGGCCGCTTCCGGGTCGCAAAAGGAATCACTGAACGTTACAGCTGCCTACTCCGGCTTCGGAAATACGAGCCAGTTTGTGACGATCCCCTCCAGCCAGGTGTTGCCGGAGTCGCCGTCCATGCTCGCCTCCGTGCTGGGAGGCGCACTGGGCTAAGGTCTTTCCCGTAGAAGCAGAGAGACGCGTCCGAAGAAGGCCCCCTTGTCCAAGATCGACGACCTACGGTCGGAATTCTCCCCGGCCCACCACTTCCTGAACACCGCCACGGTGGGAATTCCACCTCGGCGAGCGGTCGAGGCGTTCCATGCCACCTTGGATTCCTGGGCCGACGGAACACAGGATGTAGTCGCCTTCGACAAGGACGTCAATCGCGCCCGGGCAGCCTTCGCCCGGCTCGCAGGCACGGAGGTCGACGACGTCGGAATCGTGGGCCAGCTTTCGGTCACAGCGGCCATGGTCGCCGCCTCGCTCCGCCAGGGCGCCCGGGTTCTATACGCACAAGAGGAGTTCACCTCGACGATCTTCCCCTTCCTAGCCGCTTCGGAGACCGGCCGAATCCAGGCGACGGGAGTACCGTTCGACCGACTGATCGATTCGATCGGTGAGGAGACGGACCTGGTTGTCGTCGCCGCCGTGCAGTCGGCGGATGGCCGGATCGTAGATCTCGATGCCCTCTCCGAGCGGGCCGGACAAACCGGAACACGCACCTTCGTAGACGCTACCCAAGCGGCCGGGTGGCTGCCGATCGGGGCGTCGCGCTTCGACGTGGTGGGCGCCAGCGCCTACAAGTGGCTTCTCGCGCCGCGCGGCACGGGCTTCATGGCGATATCGGAGTCGGCAAGGCATTGGGTGCGGCCGCTCTTCCCCGGCTGGTACTCCGGGGACGATCCCTGGTCAACCGTGTACGGGGCTCCCCTGCGCCTGGCACCCGACGTTCGTGGATACCAGGCCTCGCCGGATTGGCTTTCAACTCCAGCCGCCGCCATCGCCCTGGAGCTATTGGCCGACGCAGACCTGGAGGAGATCCGCAGCCATAACGTGGAGTTGGGGAACGCCTTCTGCGAAGGCATCGGGATTCCCGGAAACAACAGCGCCATCGTGAGCATTAGCAGCGACGTCCCCGAAGAACGTCTCCTCGCCGAGGGCGTCTCCGCCGCGTATCGCGGAGGACGCCTGCGCCTGTCATTCCACCTGTACAACAACATCGCTGATGTCGAGGCGGTTTTGAAGGCGCTGGCCGGCTCCTAGCGCACCTCTTGGCTCACGGGCATTTCCGACTCCTCGGTCCTCGGTGCCGCGCCCAGCGTGAAGGTCTGCACCACCAAAAGGATCAAAAGAAGCGCGGCGGCCGCAAGGTGCACGTCAGCCCACGAGGGGATCGACTTGCTGATGGCGACTGCGGCGCCGATGAGAGCCACCACGCCCAGCCAGGCCGCCAGGAACACCGACCGCGCGCGCCACGCCCTGCTGCCACCTCCCCAAGACCTCAAGACGAATGCGACGATCATCACGCTCGCCGCGCCGACGATGACCCGATGCAAAATGGCGATGAATGTGAGGCGACCCGGTCCGTTGCCGAAACAGACCGGCCATGTCGGGCACACCGCCCCTGCCCCCGCACCGACCACCAGCGTTCCGGAAAAGAGCAGCACCACTGTGGTGACCAGCGAACACAACCCCCAGCTTCGA
>JAKAOC010000308.1 GCA_021823385.1 Actinomycetes bacterium | reverse complement strand
ACCACGATGCAGGCCAGCGGGCGCTCATCCCACTTCTCGTCGGGGACCCCCACCACCGCCGCCTCGAAGACCAGCGGATGGGCCATGAGCACGTTCTCGAGTTCCACCGAGGAGATCCACTCGCCGCCGGACTTTATCACGTCCTTGGTGCGGTCGACGATCCGCAAATAGCCCTCGGCGTCCAGGGTTCCCATGTCCCCGGTTCGCAGCCAGCCGTCGTCGAACGCCTCGGGGCGCTGGTCCTTGTAATAGCTGCCCGTTATCCAGGGGCCGCTCACCTCGATCTCGCCCAGAGTCTGCCCGTCGTTGGGAGCGACGTTCCCGTCGGCGTCGACGATGCGCAGCGCCACGCCCGCCAACGGACGGCCCGCAGTCACCTGGTACTCGATCTCCCGCTCGGGCGGGGTGCCCAGAGGCGGTATGGCCAGCGTGCAAACCGGGGAGGTCTCGGTCATGCCCCACCCCTGGACCAGCTTGATGGAGAACTCGTCGCGGAAGGCCTCGATCAGCGCCCGCGGCACCGCGGAGCCGCCTCCGGAGATAAGCCGAACCGACGAGAAGTCGACCGGGTTCCCCTCGGCATAGTGGAGCAGATCGTTCCAGATCACCGGAACGCCGGATGCAAGCGTCGGAGAAAGGTTGGTGAACATCCACGCCAGCGGGGCGGCCTGCAGGAAGCGCCCGGGCATGACCATGTCCGCCCCGACCATCCAGGCGGCATAGGGAATGCCCCAGGCGTTGGCGTGGAACATCGGCACCACCACCAGCGCCCGGTCCTCGGTGGTCAGGCCCAGGGAGGCGGAGCTGGTCACGGCCTGGGAGTGCAGCCAGGTGGAGCGGTGCGAGTAGACGACCCCCTTGGGATTGCCGGTGGTGCCGCTCGTGTAGCACATGGCCGCCGCATCGGTCTCGGCGTCGGGTTCCACCCAGTCATAGGTGGTGGGCCGGCCGGCGATGAACTCCTCGTAGGAGAGCAGGCGATAGTGCGCGCCGGCAAAGGCGGAGGCATCGAAGTCCCCCACCACCAGCACCGTCTCCACCGTCTTGCACCCACCGAGCACCTTGGCCAGAAGGGGAAGTACCACCGCGTCGGCGATCACCACCTTGTCCTCGGCGTCGTTTATGACGAACTCGAGCTGGTCGGAGAAGAGCCTGACGTTCAGTGTGTGCAGCACCGAGCCCATCGCCGGCACGGCGAAGTAGGCCTCCAAGTGCTGGTTGTGGTTGAAGCAGAAGGTCCCGACACGGTCGTCGCGCCCCACCCCGAGGGCCCGCAGCGCATGTGCCAGCTGGGCCGTCCTGGCGCCGACCTCCGCGAAGGTCTTCTCGGCAACCTGGGCGCCGTCGTAGGTGATCACCTTGGAGCCCGGGAAGAGGAGGAGACCGTGGCGGAGAATGGAGGTGACCGACAGCCTTGAATCCTGCATGGTGCTTTTCACAATGACCCCTTTCACTAGCCGTCCGGCTGCGACGGCGCCCTGCGGTTCGGCTCGGCACGCGGCCTGGGCTCGTCTTCATTCTTACGCGGACCGGGCCCACCTTGCAGCCAAAAGCACCGTTTGGCTCCCCCGCCTGCGGGTTATGCGCCCGCGGCGCAGCGGCGTAGGCTGGGGGCGATGACGGCTTTACCCAAGGTTGCAGTGGTCGGCGCCGGGATCGAGGGAGCCGGCGCCGCCTTCTATCTGACGACGAAACACGGAATTGTCCCCTCCCTCTTCGACCCGGACCCCTACTCCGGAGCCTCCCAGGTGGCAGCGGGCATGCTCGCCCCGGTGGCCGAGGCGGTATACGGCGAGGAGCGGCTGCTCGAGATGATGCTCGAGGCCGCCCGTGAGTGGACCCGTCTGGACGACGCGCTGAGAGCCGCGGGGCTGGAGAGCGGATATCGCGGAGGGGGATCCCTCCTGGTCGCCTCCGGAGCCAACGACGTAGCCGAGATCGAGCGGACGTACGCCTACTACCAGCGCCTCGGCCTGGCGGTGCGCCGCTTGCGCGCCGCCGAGGCCCGCGAGCTGGAGCCCGCGCTGTCGCCCTCTTCGGGACCGGCGCTCTACACCGAGATCGACAACCAGGTCGACAACCGGGTTGCCCATCGAAGCCTGCTGGCAGGCGCGCTCAAGGCGGGGGCCACTCTCGAGAATCGCAGGGTGGCCGAAGTGTCACGCCGCGGGTCCACCTGGGTGCTGATCGACGACCAAGGGGGCGAGCACCGGGCCGACAAGGTCGTGATCGCGGCCGGGGTCCGCAGCGGTGAGATCGAGGGGCTGCCCTCCTACATGAAAAAGGCGCTGAGGCCGATCCGGGGCCAGGTGCTGCGCCTGCGCTCGGCGCCCGGAGCGGGGCCGTCGCTGGTGGTCCGCTCGCTTTGGGACGGCCGGCTGGTTTACGTGGTACCCCGGACAAGCGGCGAGGTGGTGATCGGCGCCTCCGCGGAGGAGGTCGGATTCGACGCGACCCGCAAGGCGCGCAGCACCTACGAGCTGCTGCGAGATACCTTCAAGGTCCTTCCCGGGCTGGGCGAGGCCGACCTCGAGGAGGTGAACGTCGGCTTCCGCCCCGGGACGGCCGACAACTTCCCCATCCTCGGGGAGGCGGAGCCGGGTCTCTACCTGGACACCGGACACTTTCGCCACGGGATTCTCCTCGCCTCCATCACGGGACGCTGGATCGCCGAGGCCGTCGCCGACGACAAGGTGCCCGAAGGGATGGGGCAATTCGCCCCACAGCGACTGGAGGCCCGCTCTTGAGCGCAGAACTGGCGCTGACGGTGAACGGCAAGCCCGCGACTGCGCGGGAGGGGTCGAACCTGGCCCAGTTCGCCGAGGAGCTCGGCCTTCCGCCGCGGGGTGTGGCCATCGCACTCGACGGTGAGATAGTGCCCCGCTCACAATGGGCCTTTACCCTGGTAACAAAGGGCTGCGCGATCGAGGTCGTCTCGATCGCCGCCGGCGGATGAGCGCCGATTGGCGCCGGCCGGCATCGCTCGGAGAGGAAGAGATGGAGCACCGCTATCCACCCCTCGTAGTCGGAGGTCACGAGTTCGCCTCACGGCTCATAACCGGCACCGGCGCCATGACCTCGCTTGCCATGCTGCGCGAGTCGCTGGTCGCCTCGGGGACCTCGCTCACGACCGTGGCCATCCGCCGCTTCGACCCTCGTGCCTCGGTGGGCCTCTTCGACCTGCTGCAGGAGCTCAAGCTGGTGGTGCTACCCAACACGGCGGGCTGCTACAGCGCCCGCGAGGCGGTCACCACCGCCCGGCTGGCCGCGGAGGCCCTGGGCACCGATCTGGTCAAGGTGGAGGTTATCGCCGACGACACCTCGCTGCTTCCCGATCCGATGGAGACGCTTCGGGCCACCGAGGAGCTCGCCGGTGCGGGCTTCCGGGTCATGGCCTACCTGAGTGACGACCCCATCCTTGCCAGGCGGGCCGAACAGGCCGGAGCCTCGGCGGTGATGCCGCTCGGCTCGCCGATCGGCAGTGGGCTCGGAATACTGAACCCCTACAACATCGGCATGATCGCCGAGAACGCCAGGGTTCCGGTCATCCTGGATGCCGGAGTCGGAACCGCTTCCGACGCGGCGCTGGCCATGGAGCTCGGCTGTTCCGGGGTGCTGGTCGCATCCGCGGTGAACCGCGCCGAGGACCCACCGCGCATGGCGGCGGCGATCTCTGCGGCAGTCGAGGCCGGATATCTGGCGCGCGGGGCGGGCCGAATCGCCAAGCGTACGCAGGCGCTGGCCACCAGCCCCGGCGAGGGGATGCCCGAGCTGCTTTGAGAATTATTCCGCTGGGCGCTGTAACATTGATGCAGCGCCCGTCGCTACCACTCGTGGTGGGTCGCGTCTGCCTGCACATCCGTGCGCCGTGGATGGGACCTCCATGTTGTGGCGCGGCAATTAGGAGGTAGGGGGCCCTATGGCTATACCGAGGACACCCCCGGTGGCTTTGACCATCGCCGGTTCCGACTCCGGAGGCGGAGCGGGGATCCAGGCGGACATCAAGTCCTTCGCGGCAAACGGTGTCTTTGGCACCACCGCCGTGACGGCACTGACAGCCCAGAACACCAAGGGCGTCTCCGCGATCGATCTGACCAGCCCCGAAATGCTTGCCGCCCAGATCCACTCCGTGCTGGCGGACTTTCAGGTTCGGGCGGTCAAGACCGGGATGCTGGGATCGGTGGAACTCCTGGAAGTGGTCCTC
>JAKAOC010000307.1 GCA_021823385.1 Actinomycetes bacterium | reverse complement strand
GTGGTCCTGCCCGGCCAAAGCGCGATACCCGAACCTCCACTGATGAAGGCGGGGTGCGCGATGGATCCGCTCGGACAGATCTACCAGACCTCGGAGAACAAATTCGTCGCCTATCTGTCTCCAAGCCCGGGCGTCAACCTTGCGGTGTTGGCCGCGTCTTGCAGCGCCTATAACACCAACGCTTTCACGCTGTTTGTCTACCGGGCCACCGGAACCTCCCGGCCCACGCTTCTTGAGGTTGCCTACGACGGGTGGTTCTCGACCACTAGCGATCTCACATCGACGGTTCCCACCGCCTGTGCCAGCGCAAAAGGGTGGCACGCATATTTCCTCTACCGCTCGATGCGCATTATTGGCGGTGGCCAAGGCTTCGCGGTGGACGGTTTGACGTTCGGGCCAAAGGGACCCACCATTCCGCTTGCCTCCGCGCAGATGGTGCCCGCCGAAATTAGCTTTACTTGGAACGGCTCGTACCTGGTTCTCGCCTTAGTCAAGAACTTGGCGAGACCCACCACCGGCCTTTAGGCGCAAACCGGAGGCACGGCATGTCGCTGGAGCGTGCGCCACGTAGGTGTAAGTGGTGGTGGCCAACCGGTGAGAAAGGATACCCGCGTCGTCCACCCGGGTGGCTTCGTAGCGATTTGATGCGGCTGTCTCCTGAGCTTGCCTTTACGCGGCCTTCGGGCTTGCCGGCCGCCCTACCTCACGCGAATGTGGCTCTCACCTACTTAGTGTCCCTACTCAGAAGTCCGCTCACTAAGAAGCGGCTCGAGGTATTTGGCCATCGAGGCGAAGATCTCCTCCGCGGTCTTGGTCCACTTGAAAGCCCGCGGGTTCTCATTCCAGGTGTCGGTCCAGTTCTTGATGGAGGCGGTGAGTTCAGCCACGGAGCGGTGCGCACTGCGGCGCAGGAGCTTGGTGGTGAGCTCGGAGAACCAGCGCTCCACCAGGTTCATCCAGGAGGAGTAGGTGGGGGTGAAGTGGAAGTGGAATCGGGGATGGGCACTCAGCCATTTGCGCACGGCTTCGGACTTATGGGTCCCGTAGTTGTCCAGGATGACGTGGCACTCCAGCTCCTTGGGGACGGCTTTGTCGACCTCGGCCAGAAATGAGACCAGCTCGGCGGCTCGATGGGACTTGGACAGCTTGGTAATCACCTTGCCCGAGGCCACATCGAGCGCGGCATACAGGTTGGTGGTGCCGTTGCGCTTGTACTCGGTGGTCCGCCTCTCTGGCACCCCCGGGCCCATGGGCAGGATGGGCTGGGTGCGATTGAGCGCCTGGATCTGGGTTTTTTCGTCCAGGGCCAGGACGAGGGCCGCATCAGGGGGATTCAGGTAGAGCCCGACCACGTCGCGCACTTTCTCGGTGAAGTAGGGGTCGTTGGAGATGGTGTAGTACTCGATCAGATGAGGCTTTAGCCCAAAGGCCCTCCATACCCGGGACACCGTCGACTGGGAGACGCCTGCAGCCCTGGCCATGGAGTTGGTGGACCAATGCGTGGCATCGCTGGGCCGGGTGGTGGTGGTGAGGCGGATGATCTCGGCGATCTTGTCGTCGTCGTGGGTCCTTGGTGCTCCGGGGCGGGGCGCATCCGAGAGAGTGCCCACTCCGTAGAGAGAGAAGCGCTTGCGCCACTTGGTGACGGTGAAGCCGGAGGCTCCCGAATAGGCGATGATCTCCTCGTGGCTCATCCCCGCGTCGGCCCCGAGGGCGATCTTGGCCCGTACCACATGAGAATGAGGAGAGGTGGTGGCCCGCACCACGCGCTCCAGGCGCTCCCTTTGGCCCTCAGTCAGGGTTACCTCGTATGCGGGACGTCCGATCTTGTTTGCCATCTCTGCCTCCCAAACTAGCAAAACGCTCTGCCACGTGGGGAAACGTCGCTGCGGGAGGATTAATTCCATTTTAGAGACTATTTATGCCTAGGGACACTAGTCGCTCCCCCAGAGGACAAGAGCCGCATGGAAGAGGCCGTGGAGTTTCTCATGGTTACCCTTGCCAGCGGGCCAGTCCCCGCAAAGAAGCTGGAGGCCATGGCCAAGGAGCAAGGCATCGCCATTGGAACTCTAAACCGGGCTCGTAAGCAGCTTGGCGTGCAGAGCAAGCGCGTGCAGAGCAGCTGACGAGAATCATGGAATCTCCCCGGGGTCGATCATCGAAAATAGGCTCATATGAGCTTGGCTAGAAGCTGCGCCGCTGCCTGCGGGCCATTGGTGTCGATCGGCCCAGGGCAAAGCGCTGGGCATGGGGATGCCACGCCCTCCTGCCGGTGTCAAGGGTCGCTCCGGGACGCCGCCACGGTGGACGTCGGCTGTGCTGACGGGCCGCCTAACGGGCCTCGTCCACCGGGCTCCGTTCCTCGCTCTCGGCGCGCCTCGCCCCTTGACACCGTCCTCGGGCATGGCACTGGGCGATGGTGAGAACGACGCAGGGGCGTCGTTCTCCCGCACGACGGCCAAAGCGTGGGCATAGCTAGAGGGCGGCATCTTGGTTCACCTCCTGGTCGGCCCGGTGCCACAGCCCATGTTCTTCGAGCAGGGCAAGGTATTGGGCAACGAGCCCTTCTGACATCCCGGTGAGCAGCGGAAGCTCCTCGGGTGAGAACTTTGGTGCGAGCAGGCGCACCCTCTCGAAGGAGCGGATGTAGCGGTCGACCGCCTCCTTGGAATGGTAGGTGCGCGCGGCGATATCGGGGGTGGTCAACCCCTCGAGATACAGCCGGACCACCGCGGCCTTGTGGGTTGGATAGGAACCCATGTCACAGAGGTATCCGCGTAAAGGCAGAAACTCGCCACGCCCCCGGAGCGCGGTCGCGGTCGCACTCACGGAGGCCTCGGAGTAGCCGGCGATCAAGGAGATGTCGGCACAGGACAAGAGTCCACCTTGGCGATGAGCCTCGTTGGTTAGCCGGCGCACCTTGACCTCGCGGCGGCCTGCGGAGCCCAGGTTGGCGCGGATGGCCTCGACGTCCTCTTCGGCCACCAGGGTAAGGCGCACTGGGACCAGCCGAGTGTGGGCGATGGTCTTACCCCGGCCGCCCCTCTCCCCGATAGCGGCGGCGTGGTAGAGGAGCTGGCCCGGCTCCAGGTCTCCGTCATGAACGTAGTAATCCCGCACTACCACGCAGATGTCCTCGACGATCGCCCTCACCATTACCGAGCCCTTGTCATAGCCGTACTCGTGCAGGAACTTGTAGCGGAGCAGCGATGGGAGGCTGCGCCTGGCCAGCCGGCGGGCATCCACGCTGGAATGGCTCTCGCCCCTCACCGTGGGCCCCCCTTTTTCGCCAAAGCTGGATCGAGCAGGTCGGATAAGCGCGGAGCGGAGGGGAACTCTTGTCGCGCACGTTCATAGATGCCGATGTACTCGGCGATCACCGAGGCCGACCGGCCGGTGGCCGCCCTGATCTCGGCGGTGGTGGCCCCCCGGGCATACAGGGCGGCGATCTGTCGGAAGTCTGCCAAGTAGCGCCGGATCGAGCCCTCGGAGTGCTGGGTGCGGGACTCGATGTCGGTGAACTGCAGCCCCCACAGGTAAAGCTGGACGATCCTGGCCTTGTGGGTTAGTCCGGGGCCGATGTCTTTGATCTGGCCCCGGGTGGGTACGGCGATCTCCGCTGCCCGGCAGGCGGCCAGGTCGCGCTTCACCGTCGCCGGAGAGGAGCAGGTCAGATAGGCGAGGTCCTCCACTGTCAGCAGGCCGCCCTGCACTCGCGCCTGACGCGCGAGCCGAGCCAGGCGGTTTCGCCGCATAAAGGCCAGGCCCTTGCTGCTCAGCAGCTCCTGATCCTCCCGGGTGGCCAGCTCCAGGCGGACCGTCACCTTCTTGCAGGCCGCTATGGGCTTGCCGGGAGGCTCGTTCTCGTCGGTAGCCAGGTAACAGAGCTCGCCCGGGCCGGTGGCGACGTGTCCGTACTCGGAGAAATACTTGGCCATCTGTTCGTAATAGGCCCGGGCTAGAACCGGTGTGAGGTTGAAATCCTCACAGATCCGGGTGATGATCGCCGACTCGGCATTCTTGGCGGCGAGCCGCACGGTCCCGTAGCCATCCATGAGCCACCCCCTCGGGACGTGGTGTTTCCCAACAAAGTACAGCTCATTTGATCCGAGAGTAATTCCCCACCCCTTGAGAGCTCCGGCGTGCCTTTCGGCTCGCCAGATAGAGGCGGACCCCTCCAGGATTGGTGTTGTCACTCATCAATCAACCGAAGGGGCCCACCTCC
>JAKAOC010000306.1 GCA_021823385.1 Actinomycetes bacterium | reverse complement strand
TATGGAGGTGGTCCTGCCGGATGGAACGCTCGAAATCCTGGGAGGGGAGTCCCCCTTCGAACCGGGGCTTGACCTGAGGTCGGCCTTCTTGGGCAGCGAGGGCACCCTTGGCATAGTTACAAAGGTTTGGCTGCGCATGCTTAGCCGTCCCGAGGCCGTGCGGACCTTGGTGGCCGACTTCGAGTCGGTGGCGAGTGCGGGAGCGGCTGTCAGCGCAATCATCGCCGCCGGCATTGTGCCGGCGGCTATCGAAATGATGGACGCGCTGGCGATCGAGGCTTGCGAAAAGGCAGTGGGGGCGGGATATTCGCTCGATACGGCCGCTGCACTGATCGTGGAGGTGGACGGTTCCCAAGAGGAGGTGGATGTCCTCTACGAGGAGGTCAAGTCTTCCTGTATATCCTGCGGAAGCACCAAGATCCGCGAAGCCGCCGACCAGGCCGAGCGGAGCCGCATCTGGCTCGGCAGAAAGGCCGCTTTCGCCGCGGCGGGGCGTCTGGCGCCGGCCTACATAGTCCAGGACGGGGTTGTGCCGCGGACGGCGCTCGCATCGGTGCTGGAGCGGATCGCCGAGTTGGCGCAGGAGGCCGGGCTGAGAGTAGCAAACGTCTTCCACGCCGGTGATGGCAACCTGCATCCATTGGTGCTCTACAACCCCGATTCGGCCGAGGAGTCGGAGGCGGCGGAGAAGCTGTCGACTGAGGTTGTGGAGATGTGCGTGGAAATAGGCGGGTCCATCACAGGCGAGCACGGGGTCGGCCTGGAGAAGGCCTGCTCGATGGCGGCGATGTTCGACCGTGGGGATCTGGATGCGATGCAGCGCCTACGAGTCGCCTTTGATGCGGAAGGGATTTCAAATCCCGGCAAGGTGCTACCGTCTCCCCGCCTATGTGGCGACGTGCCTGGCCGTTACCGCGCCCATCCTCTCGAACTGAGCGGAGAGGCGGTGCGGTTTTGAGCGGCGAGGCAAATGACGACGCGAGGGTGCTTACCCCCCACTCATCGTCCGCCGCGGCCGAGGCGCTTGCATCCCTCGAGCCCGAAGAGCGGGTCCGCATAGTGGGCCACGCCGACGGGCTTGTCGAGGGGGTGATCGCCCTAAGTAGTGCCGAGTTGAGGGGGTACGAACACTCTCCGGCAGACCAGACACTGGTGGCGGCGACCGGCGAAAGGCTCGGTGATATCGAGGTGATGCTCGCCGAGCACGGCCAGCGCATTTCGGTCTTTCCCTTCACCGCGCACCAGCGGGCGATGAGCCTCGGCGCTCTTGTCGGTGGCGGCCTGGACGGTGCTTCGGTTCAGCGTTACGGGCGGCTCAGGGAGAGTCTCATTGGCGCGGAGTTTGTCCTGGCCGATGGAACGCGTGCCCACTCCGGGGGCAGGGTGATCAAGAACGTCGCGGGATATGACCTGGCAAAGGTGATGGTGGGCTCGTTGGGGGCTCTGGCTTTCGTCACCGCCGTCTCGTTGCGGCTCTATCCGGCGCCACGCCGCTCGGTGCGCATCCGCATGACCGTCGACTTGCGCGCCGCCGTCGCCCTTGTGGACGCAGCGAATCATTCCGGTGTGGAGATGGCCACGTGCGAGTGGGGCGGCGGCCAGTTGGAAGTCGGAATCGAGGGCCCGGCGGGGGCGGTGGACGCGGCCGTCGTGAAGTTGGCGGGTCTCTTGGGGAAAGAACTTGGAGAGCTCGAGATCGGCGAGGCGGAGTCGGGCCCGCCTTCGTTGGCGCTGCAGTTGGCCGAAGAGCGTGAGTCATTCGAGGGCGTTCTAGTTAAGGCTGGGACCCGCCTCTCCAGAGCGTCCGCGCTCTTCGACGATATCGCCGAGACCGGGCTCGCCGATCGAGGGGTATGGATGCAATCCCATCTCGGCGCCGGTATTCACTATCTGGGGGTGCCCGACTCCGACGGCTTGTTAGAGCGGCTGGACTTGTTGCTTAAAAGGGCCGGGATAGGCGGCCAGCTGGTCACCGGGCTCGGTCGTGCGAGCATTTTTGTCGGCAGGCGGCCCGGCGGACTGGCGACGATGCGCAGGCTTCTTGAAGGATTCGACCCGCTGGGCCGCCTTGTCAGCCCGATGCGCACGTCGATAATCGAGGAAACGGAGAGTGCCCGATGAGCGCGGAAGCAATTAGGCCGCAGCGCCACCTGATCGACGCATGCGTTCATTGCGGCTTCTGCCTTCCGGCGTGCCCTACGTATCAACTGAGCGCGAACGAGGCGGAGTCTCCACGCGGCCGCATCGACCTGATGCGCAGGCACGCTGATGGCGTCCTGCCACTCGACGCGGATTTTGTCGCCCACATCGACTCCTGCCTGGGCTGCATGGCCTGCGTCAGGGCCTGCCCCTCGGGGGTCGACTACGAATCACTTATCGTCGAGGCCAGGGCGATGATCCAGACGTCATTCGTGCGCCCGGCGTCTCAGCGGCTGGTGCGCAAGGCGATCTTTGCCATAATGCCTTACCCGCGCCGCATGCGCCCGCTCGTGGCCTTGGGTGGATTGGCGAAGCGGATGGTCGGATCGCGCGTTGCGGACGCCAAGCCGGCAGGGAGCGGAGTGGCGGCTGCTTTGGCCTCCGCCCTGGCGCTGCTCCCGCCGCGAGCGCAAAAAAGCCACCCGGCGGGTGGCCGCCTCTATGCCTCCTCCAGCCCCAAGCGCGGAACGGTGGGTCTCATAACCGGGTGCGTCGCCTCGGTCATGTTTTCCTCCACCCAGAAGGCGGCGATAGATGTTTTGCGCGCGGAGGGTTTCGACGTACTGGTCCCGGGGGGCCAGGGGTGTTGCGGCGCGCTGGCCGAGCACGCCGGCGAGGCTGGCCTCGCCGGCCGCATGGCGAAGGCCTTGGTGGCCACACTTGGCCGCGAGAAGGTGGACACCTGGATAACAACTTCCGCGGGTTGTGGCTCGACACTCAAGTCCTACAGCAGGCTTCTTCCCGACGACACGCGCGCAGCTCAATTCTCGGCGCGCGTCCTGGACATTCACGAGTTTCTATACCAGCAGGGCCTGCGTGCCGAATATCGCCCGTTGGGCCTTCGCGTCGCCTACCACCCCGCATGCCACCTCGCCAATGCGCAGGGGATCGTCGACGAGCCTCTCGCCCTCCTGAGGTCGATTCCGGGATGTGAGGTCTTGACGCCCGCCCAGGCCGGCACCTGCTGCGGGTCGGCAGGAATATATAACCTGGTCGAGCCGGCAACGGCGGAGAGGCTGGGAGTGGCGAAAGCGGCGTCGATAGCAGAGCTGGGCGCGGATGTCGTAGCCGCGGGCAATCCCGGCTGCCTCCTGCAGATCTCGCGATACTCGGGTCCGGGACTGGAGTCCGCCCATCCCGTGGAGCTGCTGGCACGCTCTCTGCGTGCCGTGTCCGGGTAGAGGGCGGCCTCAGCGTGGCCACCGGAGTGACCCCTCATTGGATCCGGCCAATTCCCCCAGGGAGAAGTAGCTTTCCTCCTCCTGCTCGAAGTGGAGTTTGAGGATGGCGTGCAGGCTGTAGAGGACCTGACGTGCCTCGGAGAGGTCGCCGGAGCCGGCAGCGCCGGAGGCCAGGTCTTGCTCGACCATCTCCAGCCGTCTGGCAAGGGAGAAGATCTCCGCGTGCTCTCGCGCCATCGGGGAGGTGGCGCCGGGGCCGCCCATTGCTTGATCCAGAGCGGGATAGAGGACGTCGTTCTCGGTCCGCTCGTGGGGGACCACCTTCTCCTGCAGGAAGACCCGGCAGTTGCGCAGGCTTTCCAGACGCTCGCCGCCGCTCATCGAGTCGAGGCCGGAGGCGAGAGCGAGGATGTCATCTACTCCCGAACGGAGTTGCAGGTGCTCGGACTCGAGCCTTGTTGCCAGCGCGACGATCTCGGGCGAGAAGGACAGCTTCGAGTGGGGAACCCGGAGCACCCGAAGCGCGTTCACGATGACGGCTAGGTCGATTCCTTCTTGGGCAATCGCACCCCAGGTGGGCGTTAGATTGCCGCTGGCGGCAATCAGCATTGCAGCAATGGACAGGCCGACCCCGGCAAGAGCGCTTTGGGCGGCGATCCTAAAAGACCTGTGCGCTATTGCCAACGACGTGACCAGCGGATCGATACGGTCGACGGTGAGAACGACACCGGCAGCCTCGGACGACGCGCTCTGTCCTCGCGAAGCCACGGCGATGCCGACGTCAGCCGTGGCCAGCGCGGGCGCATCGTTGATGCCGTCACCGACCATCACCGTCGGGCCGAACCGGGTT
>JAKAOC010000305.1 GCA_021823385.1 Actinomycetes bacterium | reverse complement strand
GGGCTTGTTGAGGGTGATGTTCCCGGTGGAGCCGTAAAAGTTAGCGTCCCCGAAGGAAAAGATCCCGCCGTCGGAGGCCACCAGCCAGTACCCCTTGCCGTCGGGGGTGGCGGCCATGCCCACCACCGGCTTGTTGAGAACCAAGTTTCCGGTCGAGCCGTAAAAGTTAGCGTCCCCGAAGGAAAAGATGCCTCCGTCCGAGGCGACCAGCCAGTATCCCTTGCCATTGAGCCCGGTATTGGTCGAGGTCGTGCCGGTGGTGCCCGTGGAGCTGGTCGTGGCCGAAGCGTTCACATCCACCGTGACCTGCACGGCAAAGGGGAACTCCACCGCCTGGCCGACACCATCGATCGCACCTGTGACCAGCGCAAAAGGAGCGGAGCCGCTATTGATTTGTCCCGAACTCGGCGTCGCGAACTGGACCGTGCCGGACCCCGCCGTCCCTTGACCCTGGAAGGTGAAAGTCGACTGCGAGACGGGAACCGTCAGGAGAGAGGAGGATCCGGATGCCGACGATGATGCCACCGTGGGCGTGGTTGCAGCGATGTCGGGGTTTACCGACGAATTCTGGTTGATGGGCGTCGGATACTGGACCGACAGGCCGACCGTTCCTCCGGAGGCGATGTCGAGTCCGGACACCTGAGAGGCGGGGATGGTGGCAGTCGGATCGCTGGGCGGGTTCTCGTAGGCCTGAAGCACAGAGGGGGCGCTGAATCCCGTAGCGCTCTGGAAGTAGGCCGCGTAGGCGACCAGGTCGGCCGCGCCGGTGTCGGACGAGAGCGTACTGGCCGGGCCGGCGCAAAGGAGGTTGGCAAACGTCGTGGCCACGCAGGATTGATCCGCGGCCGCGAGCAGAGAAGTGGCCACCGTCTCCGAGGCGGCACCGACCGTGGTGCCACCGAAACCAGATCCGGCAGGCGCGTACCCAATTAGGGCGGGAAAGCCTGGCAGCGGAGGGGTGGACGCCGAACCGCCAACGTCTTCGAAGTAGAAGGCCGCGCTGTTCTGGCCTAACGCTGTGGAAAGAAACGGTGTAGGCGAGAAGCCGGTGGGAAGGGCGATATTAACGCTCTTCACCGATACCGCCGGAGTAATCAGATCGACCGTCGCCTGCCCCACGGAAAGCGCTGTTGCCGACTCCGTCATGTAGTCGAGATACACCGCGCCCGAGGTGGTGGAGGGCACCAACTGGAGGCTTGCCGGCACCGCGGCAGGCAGGCTGCTGAGCTCCGTCGAGGCGGATATTCCCAGGCTCGAGGTGGAAGGGCTAAGCGTCCAGAGATAGGAGGGTGACCCTTGGGCTATCAGCGCCTCGCCGCCGGCGCCATTCCCCGCCAGGGCAAGGTTGGCCACCGTCGAAGACGTGGGAAGCTCGCAATTCGCCGGGGAGGCGGCCGCACAGGCCGGGATCCAACTTCCCGCGCTCGTGGCCGCATCGACTTGAATGGCGTCCACCATCGTCACCGCAGTGGTGCCCGAGTAGATCCCTGTCAAGGCGATCGCTGCGAAGGCGGAGGTCCCCGAGGTGTCGGCGGCAAAAGCCGCCCCGCTTGCATCGCCCAATGGCAAGGGCACGCTCTGGCCCACGACCTGCCCGCTCACCAGATCCACCAACGCGACGATCCAGTAGTCGCCACCCCCTTGGCCGACCAAGGCCTGGACGAGTAGCGAAGGGTCGTTGGTCTCGCATACTCCCGGAGCACAATAGGTGACCGAATAACCAGACAACGTGGTGCCCGAGACGGGAGCTCCGGGACAGCCAGGCGTGGACGTCGCGGGAGTTCCGGCCGGATTGAAATCGATCGACGTCCAGCAGGTCGTCTGAGTCGAGGCTGCGGGGCTGACCGAGTAGATCTGCACCTCGGCATTGGAGGCGTCCTGATAGACGCCCAGCACGTCGCCGCCCGGAATCGCTGCGCCGACCAGGGAGGACGGCACCTGCAAGACCGAGGGCCGCATGTTTGAGGCGCTGGGAGAGCCGCCTGCGGGAAGGAGAAGCTGGCCGAAGTTTCCGAAGGCCTGGTTGACTCCAACCAGGGGCTCGGAAGGCGAGAAGCCGGCCGCGGCTGCCTTGCCCGACAACGGGCGCGTCGGGGCCGCCTGCGCCGCGAGGAGCACGGCGGCAGCCAAGGCCATGGCTAGACGCACGAACACGCCCAAGCGGCCCCGCGAGCCCGCGACCCTGCCTCGTATCAAAGAACGCCCTTCCAACCTTTGCACCCCCGGCCGCTCGAGCGGCTCAGGCGTTGACTTCTACCGAAAATTGACCCGGGTCGATGATCTCGATCACGCCGCCCCATGCGCAGTTACATATGCTCCCCTGCACCAGGACGGGTATCCCGTCCGCTTGCACCGTCGGAGCAAGTGGGAGCCAGGGGTCGACGATGACCGGCACACAGGGCATAGGCGTCAGAACGCCCAGCGCCGCCGCGGTCGCCGAGACGACCTCCGGATTGGCGAGCGAGTCGCACATCCCGAACGGCGGGATGTTGTCGATGGGGATCATGCTGGCGATGGTGGCGACTGGAAGTTCATCCGCCAACACCGTCGACTCTGTTATGAGCGTCGAGGGCGCCATCCCAAAGGGACACATCATTTGCGCTCCTGCAACCACTAATGGGGGCATGTGCCCACCTGCTCTCTCATTCGCCGCTACTCCAGCTTGTAGAAGAGCACCTCGGCTATGGCGACGCTCTTCCCCAGTGGAGACAGATAGACCGACTTGATGGTGATCGTCACCCTGCTCACGTTGGTGCGCAGCAACGTGAAGGACTGGAAACTGGAGCTGTCCACCAGCGTGTAGTTGACGGACTTCCCGTTGTTGAAGCTCACCGTCACGCTGGCGGGACGGGGCTCGGAGGTGTAGTCCGCCGGCGTGTCGTTGGCTCCGATGATGAAGCCGATCTTGTCCAGCCGCGTGGACGGGGAAAAGGTCATCGTCAGCGACTGGCCCACACCGCTGTTGGCCGTCGGCTTTGCGGCCCAATAGGTGGTGGAGAGGCCGTCGATCGCGTTGGTGGGCGGGAACGCCGCGAGCGAGGAGCTGGCGGTCGCGCTCACCGGATAGATGTTCACGTACTTGAGTGCCAGCCGGTTGGAGACGGCCGCCTTGAGCCGGCTGATCTCGGAGTTGATCGGATTCCGCAGCGGGCCGAGATAGGCGAGAACCATGCCCACGACCACCAGCAGCCCGAAGGCGCGCTGGGCCACACTGACAACTCTGGTGCGGAAGGTCTCGTTGGATGCGTCCGCGCCTTGGGAGCGCCAGTGCCGCCCGACCCTCTCCCCCGCCTGGGCCTGGCGAGGTTTCAGGTAGAAGATCCGCTCGAAGATCATCCGCGCCCATCTCTTGATGCGCTGCCAGCGCGTGAGCGGAGGCGGAGGCGGAGGCGGAGGCGGGAGCACATTGCCGCAGTGGTGGCAGAAGTAGCGCTGCACCTCGTTGGTCGTCCCACACGCCGAGCAGACGATTCCGCTTGCCAGCGTCTTTCGCTCGAGACGAACCGAGCCACCGTTCTCGCCCTCCCGGCGGACAGGGCGACGGCTCACCCGCTGCGGCTTGAGGGCGGTGGGAGCCACGCTGGCGCCGTCCGCGGCCCCGGGCGAATCGGCTTCGGCAACGGGCTCATCCGTAACGGCGGTCATGGTCTCCACGCCCGACTGGACGTCTCCGGGAGCGTCAGGATCACCCACGCTCCCCTGTGGCGCAGGTGCGAGCGGTGCCGGAGCCACGGCGACGGCCCCGGCCGCCGGCTCGGTCCGGCTTTGCTCGCCCTGGTCCTCGACAGGCTTGGCCTCCAAGGCGGCCTCCGGGGCGCTCTCCACCTCGGGTATGACGGCGGTGCGGCTGACCGCCGCACCGGACGGCTCCGGCGCCGAGGCCCGGCCGCCCAGCTCGCCCGCCAGGTAGCTGGGGGCCAGCCGCGATCCGGCGGAGTCGTCCTCCAGGGAGGAACTCTGGTCTTGAGGAGCGGCCTCGGCCTCCGGCTCTGAGACGCGCTCGCCGGTCCACTCCAGGAAGGAGCCACAGGACGCGCAGAACGACGTCCCGTCCTTGTTCCGGAATCCGCACGTCTTGCAAACGATCATTGGCCGGCCACCATCTCCACCCGAGCCGCGACGTGCGCGGGCGTGGACGCGTGGACGATGCTCTCGAGCCTCTCGGCACTGACGTGGGACCCTCGCGGGACCGTCAGTTTCACGATCAGCGATGGTGTCGGCGAGCCGGGCAG
>JAKAOC010000304.1:3701-4240 GCA_021823385.1 Actinomycetes bacterium | reverse complement strand
CTCTTTACACAGCGTCGCAGGCCGGGGTAGCCATCGACATCATTGCTCGAGGTATATGCTGCCTCCGGCCCGAGGTTCCCGGGCTATCCGATCGGATCAGGGTGCGATCGATCGTCGGCCGCTTTCTTGAGCACTCCCGGGTCTACTGCTTTGGTGGCTCCAGCGTCGCGAATCCGGCACGCATTTGGGTCGGCTCCGCGGATCTGATGGAGCGCAACCTCGACCGAAGGGTTGAGGCGATATTCCCGATCGAAGCGGAATCGGACAAGGCAAGGGTGCTGGAGATCCTCCGCCTAAATCTTGCGGATGACGTCAACTCCTGGATCATGGAGGCGTCGGGGGATTACGAGAGGCTTCCGGCGCTTGTGGGGTTGTCGGTGCAGGCCACGCTGCAGCAGATGGCAACCGAAGCGGCGCGCAAGGAGTTCGGTCCCTCGCTGTAGGGTTGGTCCGTGAGGAGGAGCCATGGGCATAGAAGACGAGGTGAAGCTCGATGTTCCCCTCGATTTCCTGGAGCCGGCCATTGCACCGGGTGACGG
>JAKAOC010000304.1:0-3691 GCA_021823385.1 Actinomycetes bacterium | reverse complement strand
TCGCACTGTGAGATTGGAACGATGAGTTGTAGCTGATACCCGAGGTCCGAACGGTGACCATCTACTTCGACACCGAGGATGCGAGGCTGCAGGGGGCCAAGACGGCCCTGCGCTTCCGCTACCGCGTGTCTGCCGAAAAGTTTCCGGGCCAACACGACCCGGTGAACCCTGAGCCGAGCCAGGAAGGTGTCTGGGCGACTAAGACCAAGGGGCGCATGGTTGAATCGGGCGGGGTGATCACGACCGAGCGCAATGAACTCGAGCTGCGCTCCACCTTTGGTGACCTGCCGTCAGCCGCCCTGGAGAGCCTTGGCATAGAGGTGGACCGAACGGAATTGCGGGTGATTGCGGCAATGGATGCTCGGCGTAGCAGCCGGCGCGTCGTTTGTGGCGCCTCACCGGTCATACAGATCGACGACGACGGAGTTCGTGTCATCGCCGGACCCGCGACAGGGGACGTCTTCCGGGAGGTGGAGTTCGAGCTCCTGGCCCCCGATTATGCACACCTGCGATCCCGTCTGGTCGAAGCCTTCATCGCTGTTGGGGCAAAGTACTCCTCGGCGGGGTCGAAGCTCGAACGTGCGTTGGGCCTTGGGGGCTGAGAGTCTTTCAGGACGTCCGGGATAGCTCGCGCCCGTCCTGGATCAGGTGTACCGAGCGGCCGAAGACCTCCTCGAAAAGCTGCCTCTTGCGACGCAGCCCGTACTCCTCCAGCTCCACGTTGTCGTGGGCGTTGACGAAGATGAGCACCTGGGTGCGCTGGATGCGCACCTCGATCCCTTCCACCAGCCGTGTGTGCGAGCGATCCAACGCATCGGCGAGCCTGAGGATGGCGGCGAGCTTGGTCGCCTTGGCCGCACCCTCCTTGGAAAGCGCCGCAAAGGGCAGATAATCCGCTTTGGGAGTGCCTCGCCGGTGATAACGCACTACGGAGACCAGTTGGTTGCGCTCCTCGGGATCGAAACCGGGCAGGCGGGAGTTCTCGAGCAGGTACGCCCCGTGGCGATCGTGCCCTTCGACCGAGATGTACTCGCCGATGTCGTGCACGAGCGAAGCCAGGAAAAGCATCTCGCGCTCGGTCGCTCCCATGTGGTGCAAGGGGCGGGTTTGATCGAAGACCGCGAGAGCAAGCGAGGCTACCTGGCGCGCATGCCCCTCGTTCCAGCCATAGCGGGAAGCGAGGCCGACGATGGAAGCCTCTTTGACAGAGCGCTCGTCTCCGCTGAACTCCACCGGCGAGCGCTGGGCCAGCTCGCGCAAGATGATTCCCTCGCGCAGGGCCCACTCGCTTGCCAAGACCTGTGATGGCCGAAGCTGGGTGATCAGAAGCTCCAGGACGGCGGCCGCCGCAGGCAGCAGATCGAGGCGCTTGTCGTCGATTCCGGGAAACTTCGCTCGTGCGCGCGAGTCGAGCCGCAGCAGATCGCCGGTAACGGCGGAAAGGGCGTCGAGGGGAATGCTCAACTGGTTGATGGATGCGTCCAGCCAGGTGGATCCCTCCGCGCGGATCATCGCCATTCGCGCGATGTTCAAGAAGCTTCCTGACGAGAGAACCAGGGTGTCCGGGCTGTAATCGTTACGCAGGCGCTTGAGCCGATCGTTCAGCTCGGAACCCAGGAAGGTCCGGAGCGACCTCAAGTCGAGGCCGGAGGGGTCTTTCTGGCTCGGGAAGCGGGCCTTCAGCCTCCCCACGCCGACCGGATGGCTCTCCGAGTCCAGGAGGCTGTCTTGGCTGCCTATGGAAACCTCCATGCTTCCACCGCCCAAGTCGGCCGAGACGGCAAGCTGCCCGCCAAAGTCGACAGCCCTTGAGACGGCGCCCCAGATCAGCTCCGCCTCGCGCCTGCCGGAGATGACCGAGACCTTGATCCCGTGGATCTCTTCGAGCGCATCGACGATCTGGCCGGCGTTTCTTGCATCGCGGAAGGCCGCGGTGGCCAGAGCCACCAGTTCGGTGGCGCCCACTCCACGTGCCAGAGCCGCCATCGTCCCGACTACCTCGAGGATGCGCTCGCGGCTGGCAGTCGAAAGTCGCTTCGTCGCAGCCACCTCGTCGCCGAGGCGCATCATCACCTTCTCTTTGAGAAGCACTTCGAAATGGGAGGATCCGAATCCGCGGACCACGACCAGATGGAAGGAGTTGGATCCCATGTCGAGTGCCGCGACGATGACACCTCCATGGGAGGCGGGGGAAATGGGGTTGACCTTTGCAAAGCTGTCCAGCGAATCCGACACCTTGGATTAACCTAAGGGGTTCCGTGCCGGACCGAGGCGAGGGGGCATGGCGTCAGGGGCCCTCCGGACGGTTCACATCCAGCGTCACCCGCTGTAATCCGAGCGCGGCGGCAATCCGCAGGCGCAGCCCAACGAGCCTTTGGCCATCCGAGCGCCCCTCATCGTCATCGGAGTCCTCTCCCGGGATCAGGTGGCGCAGCATTTCGCGCGCCCGCTTGCCTCCCTGACGGTGGTCCATGCTCAGATAGCAGAGGCCGCCGGCGGGGATGGGCAGCCAGAAGTTGATCAAGCGATACGCGATGACGCCCAGGATCGCCACCGCGCGAGGCGAGCCGAAACCGACCATGGTGGAAGTGAGCACACCTTCCACCACACCGAGGCCGCCTGGGGTTATTGGAATGGCGGCGAGCACGTTCGCCAGCCCGTAGGAGACCAGAAGTGCGTCGGGATTCACGTAGTACCCGAAGGCGGCCATAAAGACCCAAAGCGATGCTGCGTCCAGCAACCAGTTGGCCGAGGCGTAGAGGATGGCCTTCTTGAGAAGTTCGGGGTGGCTCTCGAGATCGGCGATGCGGTGCGCGATACGCCCGAGGACCTCCATGACCTTGTCGCGGGGTATGAAGCGCAGCTTCGCGCTTACGGTGTCCAGCAATTTGGCCACCCGCTCCTCGCCCCGGGTGAAGAGAATCAGCAAGGTGAAGAAGACGGCAAAGACGACGACGCCCAGACCGGCCGCCACCGCATAAAGGGGGTCGAATCCGCGCAGCGGAATGCTGACGATGAGTGCGAGCCAGAGGATGATGTTGAGCACCACCGCGGAGCCGATGCCCTGCAGAGCGATGGCGAAACCGGCGTCGGTTGCCCGCACGCCGGAATTGGTGAAGAGCCGCATCGAGACTCCGGTGCCGCCAGCTGTCCCTGCCGGTATGACATGAGAGAAGGCGAGCGAGGCGAGGTCAATACGGAAGATCTTCCAGAGGGAGGTGTTCCCGCCGGGCAGGAGCACCTCGGTAAGGCGCGCGTAGGCGGCAATCGCGAGAATCTCGAGGAGGATCCCTGCGCCTATCCAGGCGATGTTCACATCGGACAAGACGGTTAGGGACTTCCTGGCGCCCGCCAACTGGGGAAGGACAAGGTATTCGAGGACCAGTAGGAAGGCTGCGCCCTTGGCGCCTCTGATTGCGAAACGGCGAATCGGGAGCCGAAAGCGGAAACCCTTCTTGCGAGATGGCGAATTCCCCTGGGAGTCGGCTCCTTGGCCTTGGTTGTCCGCGATCAGAGACCTCCGGATAGCCCTATAGTTGTTGCAACGTAAGCAAACGTGGATATCGCCCGACTTGCGCTAACTTAGCATAACCATTCAACCGTGCACCCAGGGTGCGAGGGAGACCGCATGGCCGACAGCCCCGAGGCGAGGAGGATCTTCCTCCGCAGGGTGCTTGTCGTCGAAGGGACC
>JAKAOC010000303.1 GCA_021823385.1 Actinomycetes bacterium | reverse complement strand
ACTGGAGGCCGAGGCCCGGCGTGTCGGCCTTGCGCACTTCATGGCGAGCGTGCGGGCCAGCGACATGATGCAGCTGGTCTCGGTTTTCGGGGAGGCATTCCATCGCCGTGCGCATCAGCTTGATCTTGGTCCGGAGGATTCCGAGTTGCTGATCGCAGCTCTGCGCAAGCGTCTATCGCTGGCGTTGCAGGTGATCGTGGCGGAGATGGAGCGCCTGGACGAGGCCGTTGCCCTGCGCGTTTCACTTTTGGCGGAGACGGTTCGGACCGCGCCGACGCGCGCGGACCTGGTTCGCCGTGGCATGGAGATAGTCAGCGGCATAGAGGGTGTCGTGGCCGTCGCCTTCGGCCGGATCGACCATCAAGGTGAGCTTGCGCTCGATTGGTATCGCGGTGAGGCGGTCGGCTTCGGCATCCCCGGGGGGCCGCCGAGCGCCGATTCCCCGGCTCCCTGGAACCGGGCATGGGCTACAGGGGACATCAAGGTCGTTCACTCCATTGCCGGGGATCACCGCATGAACGCCTTTCGCGACTTGACCGACGAGATCGGGGCCCACAGCGTCGCAGCGGTCCCCATTGTGAAGGCGGATCGCAGCACCAGTGGAGTGGTGGTCATCTTTTCGAGCGCGCCCGGTTTTTTCGCCGCTCCATCGCGAGGACGTGCGCTGGCCTTCTTCCAGCAGGCGATGGGAGGCGCGCTGACCGCCCTTGACCGGCAGGGTTCGGTGCCATTATCGCTACCGGCCGCCTACCGGGCGATGATCCGCAGCGAAGCGCTGGAGATGCATTACCAGCCGATCGTGGAGCTGCGGACCGGCCGGGTGGCAAAGTTCGAGGCGTTGGCCCGGCTGCGCTCCGGCGACGGCGGGATCATCATGCCGAGCGAATTCCTGTCCGCCCTGGGTGCCGACGACCTTTTCGAGGTCTTCGATCGGGGACTTGGAATCGCGCTGGAACAGCTCAATCGGTGGGAGGCGGCGGGCCTGGACCTCTGTTTGTCCTTCAATCTTCCCGGCCAGGGGTTGCGTGACCTGCGCTACCTCGACTCACTGCAAAGGCACCTGGCCGACTCCGGTGTGGCTCCCAATCGCCTGACGCTGGAGCTCACCGAGGAGGAGCACCTTGGCGAGCCCGGGGGTGGCGCAGAGGAGATCTTCTGGGCCATGCGCGCAACCGGGGTTGCCTTCGCCCAGGACGACTTGGGCAGCGGCTACAGCTCGCTGCTGCGCCTGGAGAAGTTCGGTTTCGAGGATGTGAAGATCGACCAGCAGTTGGTGCGGGGAGCGAGCAGCGCACATCACAAGCTGGGGCTCATCCAGCATCTCACCCGCCTTGCCCATGACCTTAGGATGCGGGTGGTGGTGGAGGGTCTGGAGGATCCCTCGCTCATCGAGGCGGCGGCGGTGCTGGGGGCTGACTTCGGCCAGGGGTTCGGTATTGCCAGGCCTATGCCCGCCCAAGAGGTGGGGCCATGGACCGAGCAGTTCCGCTTCGAGGTCAACGTGCGCGCTCCGCGCACGGCCCTCGGCGCGATGGCGGCGCTTAGGCGCTGGTCCGCCCAGCTGGCGGAGATCGGCCGGTATGCGGAGGTTGCCGACGTCAGGCGGCCGCTGGAGGAGCTGCGCCGCTTCGTAGAACGTCTTCCAGGTGTTTTCGCAGGCGCCGAAGTCCGGGAAGCCTTGGCCGGGCTGGAGGAGGAGATCACCGCCGCCCTTGCCCCGATCACCTCTGCCGGCGCTTTCGGCGCGGCGAACCCTTCGGAGGAGGGAGGCCCGGGTGGGGAGTGGGAGCCGTTCTCCCCACTGGAGCTGAGCGAGGTGCTGGCCCTTCAAAACGGGATCCTGCGCTCGATGGCGGCCGGCCTTGAAGGCGCGACGCTGCTCGAGGAGGTCTGCATGGCCGCGGAGGCCACCTTGCCGAACTCCGTCGCAACCGTGATGAGCGTCCGCCAGGGGAGGCTGTACCTGGTGGCGGCCCCCTCGCTGTCGGCGTCCGTCCGAGAAGCCCTCGCAGTGCTGGATGTGAGGGCGGACAACGGGTCGTGCCCGAACGCCATTCTCAGCCGTGGTCCCGTCTACATCGCCGACATTCGCGAGGATGCCCGGTGGAGTGGTGTGGCCGAGATCGCCGAAGACCTGCAGTTGCGTGCCTGCTGGTCAACACCGGTCTTTGACCATAACGGCGAGGTGATGGGGACCTTCGCCCTGACCAGCTTTGAGACTCGCAGCCCGGGAGGATTCCATCGTCACCTGCTTGAGATCTGCGCCAATCTCGCCTCGGTCATCCTGGAGCGTGAGCGTATCGAGCGCGAGCTGAGTCTGCGAACCGAGCGTCTCGAGCACATGTTCGAAGGTAATCGGGCCCTCAAGTACGTGGTTGACGCGGACACCGCTGAGATACTGGAAACGAACCGGGCGGCCCTGGATTTCTACGGCTATACCCCCGAGGAGATGGGTTCTCTAACCCTTTTCGATCTCAACGTGGAGCTGACGCCCGCCTCGCTGGCCGCGATCGCCGACGAGGCCTCGACGCACGGAGGGTATCACGGCAAGGTGCACCACCGCCGCGCCGATGGTGAATTGCGCACCATGGACCTGCACACCCATCTCTATTCCGAGGAGGGCCGTCACCTCTTCCTTTCCATAGTGCACGACGTCACCGACCAGGAGCGTGCCGAGCTGGACTTCAGGCGTGAGCGGCGCATCAGTGAAGCGGTCATCAGCTCGCTACCGGGATACGTGGTGGTGGTTGACCGCCAAGGGCGCATCGTCAGATTCAACGGCCGCGCTCAGGAGATCACCGGGCTCAGCTTCGAGGAGGCCGCCGCCGAGGCCGAGAGCTGGCGGCGCTGGACCGAGCCTGAGGATGCCGAGGTGATCCGGGACTCCTTCCGCACTCTGAGCGAGGGCGGATACGTGGCGCCCCGGGACTTCTGGCAAATCTCCTCCACCGGGGATCGACGGCTGCTGCGCATGACCTACGCGCCGGTGCGCTCCGACGACGGCCAGGTCGAGCTGGTGGCCATCCTGGGCACGGACGTAACCGCGGAGCACCTTGCCGACCAAGCGATCCGCTGGGAGCGGGACTTTTCCACCAACGTCATGGACGCCGTTCCCCAACCCATAATCGTCCTGGATGCGAACCTGCGCCAGCTGCGCGCCAATCGGGCCATGGAAGAGCTGGTGGGCCACCCCTTCCATGGCCGCTTCCAGCCTGCCGAGCTGGAAGCCGTATTCACCCCCGAGGTCTATGCGCGCCTGAAGCAGTGGATGCAGGAGATGCGCGCCGGCCGGCTGCAGCGGCCGTTCATCGGCCCGGTACACAGTCCAGAGGGGGAGAGCCGGGTGCTGGAATGGCGCTGCGTCGAGCTTTCTGCCGAAGACGGGGGCGGCCCGATGCTGGTGGTAATCGGAAACGATATCACCGCGCGCCTGCGCGAGTCTCGCGAGCTGGCCCAGGCGGCGGTCTTCTTCGACGTCTCGCTGGAGGCGATCGTGGTGACCGACTTCGAGGGGAGGATCCTTCGTGCCAACCCGGCTTTTCACCGGATCAGCGGCTTCAGCCCGGAGGAGGCGCTGGGCATGGATACCACCTGGCAGGCTGTCGACCTGAACCCGCCGGAGCTCTTCGAGGAGATCAACCGGTCGCTCTCGGCCTCCGGGAGCTGGAGCGGGACCATGTGGAACCGGCGCAAGAGCGGGGAAGCCTTCCCGGCACTCATGCACGTCAGCCTCTTCAACGCCGGGGAGTCGGGCGAGACCCAGGTGATGACGGTCTTCTCCGACATAAGCGCCATGGTCGACTATCAACAGGAGCTATTGGAGCTGGCCTACCACGACCAGCTCACCAAGCTTCCCAACCGAGCCCAGCTCACTGACCTCCTCCAGGCGGCGCTGACCCGGGGCCGCGGCGAGACCGAGATGCTTGGGCTGGTCTATCTCGACCTCGACGACTTCAAACGGATCAACGACACCTTTGGGCATGCGGGCGGAGACCGGATGCTGGTCGGCGTGGCCGAGTCGCTCTCAGGGGCGCTGCGGCGCAGTGACTACGTAGCACGCATCGGCGGCGACGAGTTCGTCTGTCTCGTCGAGTCGCTCCGGGACGAGGCTCACGCCCGCGCCACGCTGGAACGCCTAGCCCAGGCAATAGAGCAGCCGGTGGCGGTGGGGGAGGACGGCAGCGTGGCCTCCCTGTCCGCCTCCATGGGCATGGTGCTGTGCAAGAAGGAGGGGGTCGACGCCGACG
>JAKAOC010000302.1 GCA_021823385.1 Actinomycetes bacterium | reverse complement strand
CCGCCTGATCCGGGAACCAGCCGTTCCAAAGGGCGTTTCTCGGCGGTTTTTCCGCAGGGGGGCGCCTTCGGCGTTTAACGGAGTTCTTGCTCCTAGTCCTGTATCGGCAGCATCAGCGCGGCGCGCAGCTGCTCCGAAAGGCGGCGTACTCTGACGAGCAGGTAGACGCTGGCCGCGGAGATGGATACGATTCCTGCGCTCAGCGCGATCAGGCCAATAGGTGCGGAGGGGCGGATCTCCCCCTCGCGTACGCGAACCGGGTTGGCGAAGGTCTCGACCGGCCAGTTGCGCTCCTTGGCGATCTTTGCCAGGACGCGGTCGGGGTTGACCACGATCGGATGCCCCACCGCCTCCAGCATCGGCAGGTCGGTGAAGGAGTCGGAGTAGGCGAAGGCGTCCTCAAGTGAGAAGCCGTAGCGCTCTGCTACCGAAGCCATCGCCTCGGCCTTGTAGGGGCCGTAGGCGTAAAACTCCATCTCGCCCGTGTAGCGTCCGCTGGCGTCCACCTTCGAGACCGTGGCGATCACGCCGTCGACTCCGAGGCGCTCGCCGAGAGGCGCGACTATCTCCTCGGGTGAGGCGGAAACGATGTAGACGAGGTCGCCCTTGGCCTTGTGTTCTGCAATGCGATCCAGGGCTTCCTTGAAGATAAGGGGCTCGACGATCTCGGTCATCGTCTCGGCGACGATGGCGGAGACAAGCGAGCGCTCCCAGCCCTTGGTCAGCGAGAGCACCGTTTCACGAAGCTTGTTCAGCTGTCTTTCGTTCGCACCGGTGTACTTGAAGACGAGTTGGGCATAGGCGGAGCGAAGGATGCTGCGTTTCGACAGCAGCCCCTCCTTGTAGAAGGTGCGACCGAAGGCAAGCATCGATGCCTTCGCGATGACCGTCTTGTCAAGGTCGAAGAAGGCGGCGTTCACGCTTCCATCCTAGTTAGCGCGGTGGGGGTCGGCTTTTCGAGGCTTGTAACCAGCGCCCTGGCCAATTCCACGGCTCCAACCTTGGAGAGCGGCTCGTTGTCGTTGCCGCACTTGGGGCTGACGATGCAGGAAGGGCAGCCGCGCTCGCACGGGCAGGTCTCAAGTACCGAAAGGGTGGCCCGGGCAAGCTCGGTTAGGCGGCTGTAGGCAAGGTCGGCGATGCCGCTTCCGCCCTGAGCCCCGTCGTAGATAGCCACCAGGCCTCGTGGGTCGTTGAGACCGATCCCCATGCCCGGCATCATCTCCTCGACTGCCGCGCTGGAAACTCCGCCGACGTCCCACCGGTCGCATATCGCCACAAGTCCGAGAACGCCGATGGCGGTGTGCTCCAGCGCGTGCAGTGCACCCGGGAGCCTGTCGGCATCCCCTGCCGCCTCCAACTCGCCTCCAAAGACCATGAAGAGCGCGTCGGTGTCCAGCCGGCGCGGGGGTAGGTGAGACTCTACGACGCCGCGAAGCTCACCCTCGTCTCCCACCACCTCGTGGCCGACGTGCATTTCGAGTACGGCGAGCCGCGAGGTTCCTGCCTGCACTCCCGCGCGCGGCGCGCCCAGTCTCCTGGCCTCGTAGAACCTGTAGTGCGACTCAGTGATCACCTTGGTGTGCACCGGCTCGTTCAGTTCCTCCACCACGACCGTCCCGGTGTGCTCGTCGATTGCTGTCACCAGGTAACGCCCGCCGCGATGCCTGTACACGGCGCCGAGGTAGGCGCTGGTGGCTATCCTCTCCTCGTCCATTTCTTCCAGGACCTCGCCACCTCCGGTGACCAGCAGGTATCGGCGGTGCTGCTTGCCGCGCAGGCTGCGATTGCGCTGTGGCTGGGTGGCGCCGGTAAACACGTATCCGGCGGCCGTGGCTGCCACCAGCCGCCTTTCCTCCAGGTCGGCGAAGGCGGCCCCAAGGATTTCCGCCACTTGGGCATCCCCTGCCGACCAGGCGCGAGGGTCGACCGCGGTCTCGGAGGAGGCGCAGGTCATCTGATAGAGGAGCACATCTTGATTCCAAGGATTGATGGCCGCCTCCTCGTTGGGGCGCCTGTCCAGCTCCTGGGCATGCGCCGTCATCCAGGAATCGAGCAGGTCGCTCTCGGCGATGAATATGCCCAGGCCCCGGCTTCCTTTCAGGCGCGCCAGGTCACGCCGGAACCTGCTGAGCACACCCGGGAATCCCACTTCGACCAGCACGTCGAAGTTGCCCACGCTCTCAGGGAGTGCTGAGGTGGATACCACCACCGCGGCATCCTGGCGTGCGATCAGCTCTTCGAGCTCGGTCCGGGTCTCCTCGAGGTACCCGCCGCGATAGGAGATGACTCGGCCGGCCAACTCATCCGGCGCACGCTCGAGCGTGTAGCCGGCGATCAGCTCGGCTTGCAGCCTCGACTGCGTCAGGACGAGTACCCGCTCTCCGAGTCCTGCTGCGGCCGCTGCCATCGCCGCGGCGATTGTGGCCGGAGCCTTGGATTCGGGCATTCTCGCCGGATCGACCATCGCCACCGTCACACCGGTGACTTCTGGCCGCATCAGGCGCACCCGGCGAGCGCTCCTGCGCAGGAGCATCTCGAAGAAGCGCTCCGGCTTGCCGAGTTCGCTGGCAGTTGCGGCCAGGGTAAGGGTATGGCCGAAGTCCGCCTCGAGCGCACGCTCGAGCCGGGCAAGGATGTGGTGAAGGTGCGAGCCGAGCAGGCCTCGCATCGAGGTCAAGTCCCATATCCAGACTTCGGCCAAGGACTCCAACAGCGCCCCGAAACGATAGCGGTCCGGCAGGACCTCGCGGTGCAGGGTCTCGGGGGTGGCGATCACAAGGTCTGACCGGGCGCTCATCACCGGCCCAGCCTTGCGCGAACGAAGCCTGGCAAGTTCGGCCACGGCAAGGCCCGGCTTCACTAGGGCAACGGTGGTGGCGAGGTTGCGGCTTGCAGGCAGTCCGGAGGTTACGACCATGAGGCGCGCGCTTTGAGCACGAAGCTCCAGGGCTCGATCTACCAGCGCCTCGACCTGGCCGGAGTTAGGCGGCCCGTATAGGAGAGCGGCGCCGGCAGGCTCCTGGGAGATGTCCGGGTCCCAGGCGGGGGAGGCGCCGCCGATCTGCACGTGCGCCATCTCCGGATCGCCGCCCGCTTCGAGGACAAGCGCCTCCAGCAGAGCCGCGAAGCGCTGGTCGGCTCCGTCGGATTCGGCTGCGGCGTCCGGCTCGCGTCGGCCGCCTCCCTTTTGCCCGCCCCTCGAGCCCATCCCGGCTGACTTTAGCAAGCCGGGCCGCCTCGTGCGCTTGCCCAGCTCGTGGTGAAATTCGCAAGAATTTTTAGGTGCGTTATGTTGAATATTCAATTTGGTTATTGGACGTGCTGGTCAAATAAAGAGAGGATATAGAAAAACATTCTTTAATGGGGGGTTTTATGAGCCAGCAGCAGGCGCTTCCTGGGACGCCGGTGGCAACCCGCCCAGGCGGGGGGCAACCCGTCGCGCTTAGGCGCCACGAAGGCGAACGCTGGGTGAAAGTCCTGGACCAAAGCCGCTGCATCGGTTGTCATGCCTGCACAACGGCCTGCAAGAGCGAGAATGAGGTGCCGTTGGGGGTCACGCGCACCTATGTGAAATCCGTTGACGTGGGCACCTTCCCGAATGTGCGGCGCAGCTTCCAGGTGACGAGGTGCAACCAGTGCGAAAACCCCCCTTGCGTGGCGGCCTGTCCGACCGGGGCGATGTACCAGCGCCCGGACGGGATAGTGGACTTCGACAAGAAGATTTGCGTGGGGTGCAAGGCGTGCATGGCGGCCTGCCCTTATGACGCCATATTTATCAATCCCGAGGACCACTCGGCCGAGAAGTGCAACTTCTGCGCCCATCGCCTTGACGTCGGTCTCGAACCGGCCTGCGTGGTGGTCTGCCCGACCGAGGCTATTTTTGTCGGCGACATAAATGACCCGACCTCGAAGGTCGCGCGTGTGATCAACCGCGAGGCCGTCTCGGTGCGCAAGCCGGACAAGGCGACCGTGCCGGGCGTCTTCTACAAGGGTGCGCATAAGGCGACACTCGACCCGTTGGCCGCCAGGAGGCCCAAAGGTTCGACCTTCATGTGGTCCGAGATGCTCCAGAGCCACAAGATCACCAATTCGGGCGCCCCGGAAGGCGCTCACGTCAACTCTTCGACCAACGCCCTGGTCTCCTACGACATGTCGCACTCGGTCCCCTGGGGCTGGAAGGTGAGCCTTTACACCTGGACAAAGGGCATAGCCGCTGGCGTCTACCCGGTGGTGCTGGTGATGGC
>JAKAOC010000301.1 GCA_021823385.1 Actinomycetes bacterium | reverse complement strand
CAGTGCACCGTAAAGGTGCTCGGCGTGAGCCCGGAGCAGGTGACCATGGAGGCCAGCTTTGCTGAGGACCTTGACGCCGACAGCCTCGACATCGTTGAGCTCGTGATGGAACTCGAGGACTCCTTCGGCATCAAAGTTGAGGAGTCGGAGCTGGAAGGCGTCAACACCGTCGGTGCCGCCTACGAACTCGTGAAGGGCAAGCTCGCATGAAACTGGCGTTCACCGATTCCCATCCCGAGGGGATCGAAGCGCCATATCAGGTGGCCATCACCGGCCTCGGCGTAGTCTCCTCGATCGGCACCGGCAAGGAAGCATTCTGGGATGGCTTGCTGAAGAGCGAGAACCCTTCGCCGACTCGCCTGGTGGAAGACTTCGACCCCTCGAACTGGATGAGCGTAAAGGAGGCCCGCAGGGCCGACCGCTTCAACCAGTTCGGCGTCGCTGCCGCCCAGCTGGCAATCGACGACGCAGGCCCCCTCGAGGTGGACCCGGCCCGTGCCGGCGTCTGGATGGGGACCGGCGTAGGCGGACTCACCACCCTGGAGGGACAGGTCCTGCTGGCGCACGAGCGCGGACCGGACCGGGTGACGCCGTTCCTGGTCCCGATGATGATGGCTAATTCCAACGCCGCCACCATCTCCATGCGCTTCGGGTTCACCAACGTCTGCCAGACCACCTGCACGGCCTGCGCGGCGGGCACCCATGCCATCGAGAATGCGGCCAGGCTGATTGCATCCGGCCGGGCCACCGTGATGCTGGCGGGTGGGAGCGAGGTGGCCACAACCATCACCGCCCAGGCGGGCTTCGCCAACATGACCGCCGCCTCCACCACCGGGATCTCCCGGCCCTTTGATGTGGATCGCGACGGCTTCATCATGGCGGAGGCCGCCGGAGTGGTGGTCCTCGAGGAGCTGGGCCACGCCCTGGCGCGCGGCGCCCACATCTATGCCATCGTGGCGGGAGCGGGCTCGAACGCGGACGCGCACCATATCACCGCGCCTGCGCCCCATGGAGTCGGCGCCGCCGTTTGCATGGAGCTGGCCCTGACGGATGCCGGCATAACCGCGGACGAGGTCGGCCACATAAATGCGCACGGAACCTCCACTCAGCTGAACGACCGCTCCGAGGCCGAGGCCATCGAGAAGGTCTTCGGCGACAGGCAGGTCCCGGTCACCTCCCTGAAAGGAGCGCTCGGCCACGGTCTGGGCGCCGCGGGTGCAATCGAGGCGATAGGCGCTTGCCTGACCTTCGAGAACAACCTCATCCCGCCGACGGCGAACACCAAGAACGTGGACCCCGAGATCCATATCGAAGTGGTGACGGGCAGTCCGAGGCCGCTCCCGGAGGGCGTGATAATCTCCAACTCCTTCGGCTTCGGCGGGCACAACGGCACCCTGGTGCTGAAGCGACACGAGGGCTGATCGCCTGAATCAGAGCACAGGGCGCCCAGGCATCCACCTGGGCGCCCTGTCATTTAAGCCTGCCGAAGTGCGCCATCGATGCAGTTGGCGGCAGGGAGCTAGCCTGTCCTTGAAATGCCCCCTTCCCCTCAGACACCCCCGCCCCGGGATTTGGCGCTCGGCTCGTTCAGCGACGCCGCCCCCTGGGTCGTCGAGATCGAACATCTTGCCTGGCTCCCGGGAGTCGACTCCTTGCGTGCGCGCAATCGGGCCTCGGTCCCCAGACTCATAGCCCCCCGCCGATCGCCCCGCACACTGCGCGCCTTCACCGTCGCCTGGGAGATCGGCAAGGCGCTGGCCTCCTGGCGCCTGATCGACCGGCCCAAGGGCAACCCTGCCTCCCGCACCGGCCTCTCCCGTCGGCTCAAGAAGACCTTCGAGCATCTTGGCCCCACCTATATCAAGTTGGGCCAAATCATCTCCTCCGGCGAGGGAATCTTTCCCGAGGAGCTGGTCCGGGAGTTCAAGGACCTTCGCGACCGGGTGAAGCCCGAGCCCTTTGCCATCGTTCGAGCCACCGTGGAGGAGGAGCTCGGAGCGGAGCTCGAGGAGGTCTTCTCCGAGTTCGACACCCAGTCGATCGCTGCCGCCTCCATCGCCCAGGTTCACCTGGCCAGGTTGCGCACCGGCGAGGAAGTGGTGGTGAAGGTGCAGCGCAGCACGGTCGCCGAACTGGTAGCCAAGGACCTGGCCGCCATGAGCTGGATCGCCCCTGCGCTGGTGGGGAGGATTCCCGTCGCCGCGCTGGCCAACCCGCCCGCGCTGGTGGAGCTCTTTGCCGAGACCATAAGCGAAGAGCTCGACTTCCGCCTGGAGGCGGCGAGTATGCTCGACGTGGCCCGCCTGCTCGCCGCCACCGACCAGCGGGCGATCGTGGTGCCACGCCCGCACCCGCGCTATGTCACCCGCAAGGTGCTGGTGATGGAGAGGCTCTCCGGCTTTGCCTGGGACGACGCGATCGGGATGCGCGAGGCCGGGATAGACACCTCCAAAGTGCTGCGCGCCGCTCTGGTGGGCTTCATGGAGGGCGCCATGCTCTTCGGGATCTTCCACGGGGACCTGCACGGCGGCAATCTATTCGTGATGGCCGACGGCCGCGTGGCCCTTCTCGACTACGGGATTACCGGCCGCCTGAGCGAGGCGAAGCGCCTCGCCTTCCTGCGCCTGCTCATGGGCGGGACACTCAACGACGCCAGGATGCAGACCGAGGCCATGCGCGACCTGGGTGCATTGCCCCCCGACACCGACGTGGAGGCGGTCATCCGCGACCTGGGCCTGGACAGGCCACCACTCGATCCCTCACAAATGACCCCCGAACAGCTGACTCGCGAGATCCGCGAGCTCACCAAGGCACTGTTGGGTTATGGGGCCAGGATGCCCAAGGAGCTCATGCTCTTCGTGAAGAACATGATCTTCCTCGACTCCTCTATAGCCCGCCTCGCACCGGACATCGACCTCTTGGCCGAGATCACGTATCTGGCCGGCTACTTCGCCTCCAAGCACGGTGCGCGACTGGCGCAGGAGGTGGGCGTCGACCTGCGCGAGGTGCCGCTCGACCTTGCATCGGTGCGCGGCTCGCTCGGCATCGGCGAAGGCGAGGGGGGCATCACCTACCGCGAACTACGCGAGCGTCGCGAAACCATCCGCCGCAGGATGGAGGAGTCGGGACGCCGACGCAGGCGCGCCTAGGCGACCGCTACTCGTGATTCGCGGCTTTTAGAGACGCGATCGTCTCCCTTAGGGACTTTTTACCCTATTCACCGCAGGTCAGCATCGGCGACACTCTTTTCAGGCACGGCTCTGGGGGTTCAGGGTAGACCGGGTCTCTCGTCGTGGGCGTGGAGAAAGAGCGGGCATGCACGAATTCGGTATCGCCGAGGAACTGGCTGCCCTCGTGGACCGGACTCTCTCCGAAAACCAAGGTGCCAAGGTGCTGAAGGTTGTCGTCGAGGCGGGCGCGGGAGCCATCGAGGAGGTGAGCCTGCGGGTCGCCTTCGAGGAGGCCTCTCGCGGCAGCCCGATCGACGGAGCCGAGCTGGTCATCGAGATTGCCCCGCGCGAGTATCACTGCTTCGACTGCGGAACCGTCTTTCCGGAACCGGAGGGACGCAACGCCGCATGCCCGGTTTGCGGAGGTGCAAACACCATCTCCGCGCCGAACCACGACGTCGTCCTCAAGTCCGTAGAAATAGAGGGATAGGTATGGAATACGACCGCCGCTCGCTCTTCGCTCGTGCCCTGGGCCATCGCGAGGTTCCGAGTCCCGAATCCGACGCGCTCGCCTTGCAGCGTGCGTGTGAGGCGCGGCTCCGGGAGGTGGAGGCGATGGAGCCTCTCTCCGGGCTCGAGCTCGCCCCGCTCCTGGCCGAAAACAAGCTCAGCCGGCGAGCCTTTCTGGCCTGGACCTCGGCCATGACCGCGGCCCTCATGCTGCCGCCCCTACTGCGGCCACAGGTTGCCAAGGCCGCCGAGCTCCTGAACAGGGTTCCGGTGATCTGGATCGAGGGCCAGGACTGCGCCGGCAACTCCGAGGCGTTCATACGCTCGGCCGGTCCCACCGTCGAGGAGCTGCTCTTCCAGACCATCTCGCTCGAGTTCCATGAGACGCTGATGGCGGCCGCGGGCATCCAGGCCGAGCAGCGAAAGCAACAGGCCGCACAGATGTACAAGGGCCGCTACGTCCTGGTAATCGAAGGCGGCATCCCGCTCGGGGAGAACGGCGGCTACTGCACCATTGGAGCCAGCGGCCAGACCTTCGTCGACGAGGTGCGCGAGCTCTCCGGCGGCGCGGCGCTGGTGCTGGCAGCCGGCGCG
>JAKAOC010000300.1:752-4279 GCA_021823385.1 Actinomycetes bacterium | reverse complement strand
AACAAGGGCCAGGTCACTGGGCGGCACCTTGGGCTTTTCCACGAGGGCCCGTATCGATCCATCTTCGCCCAGGTCGGCGACGCCAAAGCGATGGGGATCGGGCACCTTGGCCAACAGTATCTCGGCCGCTGTCCTGCCATCGCGCTGACGGAACTGCGCAGCGAATTCGCTGATTCCCTCTTTGACCAGATTGTCTCCGAGGAACATCACGAAGTCCGACTCGCCCAGAAAATCGCGGGCGATGAGCACACAATGAGCCAGCCCCAAGGGCCTGTCCTGGGGAATGTAGGTAATCCGCAGGCCAAAGGCGCTGCCATCACCAAGGGCTGCCATCACCTCTTCCCGGGTGTCGCCGACGATCACCCCCACTTCCTTGACGCCCGCCGCTGCTAGCGACTCCAGGCCGTAGAAGAGAATCGGCTTGTTTGCCAAAGGCACGAGTTGCTTCGCGGAGGTGTGGGTGATCGGCCGCAGCCTCGTGCCGGTGCCACCTGCGAGCACCAGGCCTTTCAAATCGGACATACGGGCACCAATATTACTCAGGAGACTGGGAGGCCCAGGCTGCGGGCGATCACAAGGCGCTGAATCTCGCTCGTCCCCTCCCCGATCTCGAGGATCTTTGCGTCACGGTAGTGACGGGCAACCGCGTTGCCCTCGATAAATCCGGCCCCGCCGAAAATCTGTGTAGCGATCCGTGCGGCGTCCATGGCCGACTCGGTGGAAAAGAGTTTGGCCATGGCTGCGGCCTGGCCGAAAGGTCGGCCGGAATCTTTCAGCCAAGCCGCCCGATAGGTGAGCGCACGAGCGGCCTCGATCTTGGTGGCCATGTCGGAACACATGAAAGCGACTGCCTGGTGCTTGCCGATCGGGCCGCCAAAAGCATTGCGCGTCTTTGCGTATTCGAGCGAGGCGTCCAGACACCCCTGGGCTAGCCCGACGGCCAGTGCCGATATGGCCACCCGTCCGTCATCGAGAATGGCAAGGAATTGCGCAAAGCCGCGCCCCGGAGCGCCGAGCAGGTTTTCAGCCGGTACCCGCACTTCATCCAGGTAAAGGCCGTGCGTGTCCGACGCATGCCATCCCAGCTTGCGATAGGCCGGCTCAACCACCAGCCCGGGCGTACCCGCGGGCACCAGGAAGGCCGATATTCCCTGGTCGGTCCGTGCCGTCACGGTTATTACCGAGGTAATAGGCGTCCCGCTGTTGGTGATGTAGGCCTTCGAGCCGTTGATCACCCACTCGCCGGTCACCTCGTCGAAACTGGCCGAAGTTCGCGTGGCTCCCGCGTCGGAGCCGGCGTCCGGTTCGGTAAGGCCGAATGCGCCTAGAGCTTTACCCTCGCACATATCCGGCAGGTACCTGCGCTTCTGCTCCTCGGTACCGAATGAATAGATAGGATTGGCTCCGAGCCCGACACCCGCGGAAAGCGTGATAGCCATCGAGGAATCAGCCCTTGCCAACTCTTCGATGGCTATGCAAAGGGTTGCGAACTCCAGGCCCAGGCCGCCATACTCCTCGGGAAAGGTGATGCCAAAAGCTCCAAGCTTGCCCAGCTCAAGAACGGTATCGAGGGGGAACTGCCCCTTCTCGTCCCACTCCTCGGCATACGGGGCCACCTTCTCGCGGGCGAAGGTCTGCAAAAGGCCTCTGAACTCATCTTGCTCCGTGGAAAAGCTGTAATCCATGGCCTAGAACCTATCGCCGCCGACGGTCCGGGCGGAGGCAAAGTCGAAAGCGGTCAAGCATAGAGGTGCTCGACGTCCCCGGCGGAGACGGTGCGGATGCAGGAGTCCAGTTCGACCAGGAGATGTCCCTGGTTGGATATATCCAAGACGTGCCCGCTGATGATCTCGCCGTCGCTCAGTTCGACTCGCACGAACGCCTCCAGCGTCGCACAGGCGGTGCGATACCGACCAAGGAGGTCGGCAAAGGCGGGGGCGAAGGAATCCTGCAAGGGCGCGTAAGCCTCCTTGAAACGCTTTAGAAGATCAAGGCGCAGTGCGTCGCGCGCTTCCGCGTCGAAGAGCCGCCCGGTCGTCTCGCGCAAAGAGGTGGCTGGGCGCCCGAGCCTGGCCAACTGCTCACGATCCTGATTGACATTCATTCCGACGCCCACGACGACAAAGCGCCCTGGGGGCGACTCGCCCGCCTCCGCAAGAATCCCGGAGATCTTTTCCTTGCCCAGCAGCAGGTCGTTAGGCCACTTGATTGAAGCGCTCACGCCCAGGGCCCGCAGGGACTCCACTGCCGCCACTGACATCGCACAGGTCGCGGCGAAGTAGTCGTTGACCGTGAATTTCGGACGCACTAGGACCGACAGGAGTATCGAGCTACCCGGCACGTCGTCCCAGTCACGGCCGAGCCTTCCCTTGCCCGCACTCTGATGGTCGGCCGAAAGCGCCGTTCCTTCGCCCGCTCCGCCTTGGGCCAGGTTCACCAGCTCCGCGTTGGTCGACGCTACCTCGTCAAAATGCGTCAATGTCCAGCCGCCGCCAAGGTCGGCTCGCGCCAATGTCTCCATAGGAGGAAACTTAGACCCTAAAATAGTTTGGTCAACCCTCAGAAAGGACCGGCGTGTTCAAGAAGATCCTTGTGGCGAATCGCGGAGAGATCGCGGTGCGGGTGATCCGGACCGCCCGCGAGATGGGGATCGCGACTGTCGCGGTCTACTCGGAACTCGACCGCGACGCGCTGCATGTCCGTCTCGCGGACGAGGCCTTCGCCCTAGGCGGCCAAACCGCGGCCGAGAGCTACCTGAACACCGAGGCGATCCTGGGCGCAATCAAGGCATCCGGGGCCGACGCCGTACACCCCGGATACGGTTTCTACTCCGAGAACGCGGACTTCGCGCGGGCCATCAGCGAGATCGGGGTCACATTCATCGGGCCACCGCCCGAGGCCATCGAGGTCATGGGGGACAAGATCAGCTCGCGAATCGCCGCCAGCCAGGCAGGCGTGGCGGGCGTGCCAGGCACCACCGAGGTGATCAAGTCGGCAAGTGAAGTCGTCGCCTTCGGTAACGAGCATGGTTGGCCGGTGGCCATCAAGGCCGCCTACGGAGGCGGCGGGCGCGGCATGCGCGTCGTAAACGACCCCGACAGCGCCGCAGCGGCCCTGGAGTCGGCTCAACGAGAGGCAGAGAAGGCCTTCGGTCGCTCCGAAAGCTACATGGAGCGCTATCTGACCTGGCCACGCCACATCGAGATGCAGATATTCGTCGACAACTTGGGCAACGGGGTCTGGCTGGGAGAGCGTGACTGCTCGAGCCAGCGCCGGCACCAGAAGCTGATCGAAGAGTCGCCCGCACCGGACTTTCCCGACGCTGTGCGCCAAGCCATGGGAGAAGCTGCCGTCAAGGTGGCCCTTGCTTGCGGATACCGCAACGCCGGGACCGTCGAGTTCCTCTTTCAGGATGGCGACTTCTACTTCCTGGAAATGAACACAAGGCTCCAGGTTGAGCACCCCGTCACCGAGATGGTGACCTCGATGGACTTGGTCGAGCTCCAGTTCCGCATCGCATCCGGGGA
>JAKAOC010000300.1:0-742 GCA_021823385.1 Actinomycetes bacterium | reverse complement strand
CGATCTTTCACCCAGGATGATATCGTGCGGTCCGGGCATGCTATCGAATGCCGCATAAATGCCGAAAACCCCAACCAGGGCAAGTTCCTGCCCTCGCCGGGCCGCATCTCCAAGTTCATCGCGCCCAACGGATTCGCAACCCGCCTCGATGCCGGTTACTTGGAGGGCGACACCGTCTCGCAGTATTACGACAACCTCATCGCAAAGTTGGTGGTCTGGGGCAAGGACCGGGACGCGGCGCGGCGGAGAATGCTCCGGGCCCTCCGCGAAACGGTCATCGAAGGTGTCGCAACCACCATTCCGGCCCACCTCCACATTCTCTCCCACCCCGACTTTGCCGCGGCGCGCCATTCGACCAAGTGGGTCGAGGATGTCGCCGGCCTTGCCGACCTGAAGGTCGAACCCCCCGCACCGGCGGGAGACCCGGAGGATGCGACGGTTGCCAGAAACGTCCAGGCCGAGGTGAACGGCAAGCGCTTCGATGTCAAGCTGTACCTGCCGGAGGGCTTCGGCGATGTTGGCGGCGCTCCGGTGGGGGCGAAGGTTGCGCCGGCACGCAGACCCGGGGCCAACAAGAGCCGCTCGCACGCCCATGGGGCGGTCTCAGGCGGCTCAGGCCGCATCGCCGTTCCCATGCAGGGCACAATTGTCAAGGTGCTGGTTACCCAAGGGGACAAGGTCGAGGCGGGACAGACGGTCTGCGTCCTCGAGGCGATGAAGATGGAGAACGCGATCGTCGCGG
>JAKAOC010000299.1 GCA_021823385.1 Actinomycetes bacterium | reverse complement strand
ATGCTGCATAAGCGTCCTCAACGGCTCTGTCAAACGGGCTATCCGGGTAGAACTCTTGGTTGTCCGCCTCAAGCACCTTCTTTACCGCCTCGGCCACCTTCACCAGCGCCAGCACAGTTTGTGGATTGGCTATACGAAAGAACTCGGCATCCGCATCCGGGAGCGTCATGGCGACCACGATGGACTGAACCTCTTCTCCACCGACCTCCTCCACCATCCTTGACAGCCACGTGAACAACGTCTGACCCTGCGGCCCTGCGGCAAATCCAAGCCCCGGCGTTGCCGCCTGCGCCTTCGCTTTCAGTTCATTCAGGTTCATTCGTTTCCTTCCTTCCGTCTCGCGTACAATCGCCGCATTGCGCTGGTGGATTCTTTTGTCCTCTCTAGCGCCCGACATCTGGCGCAGTGACCGCGCGTCAAATCGCCTACTGCCATTGCCGACAAGTTGCACCTCTTGCACACCTTGGGGTGATAGGGATCGGGCAGCACCACAGCGGGGAACTTGAGAGCGTTTCCAACGGCAGCGCGAAGCTTACGCTCGGACTCGTCCAAGACGCGCTCCAGGTCGAGCAGGGCTGCGAGTACGGGGTCGCGGGTAATGCCGCGCCTTTCGTCGTCGGCTTCCTGCACAGCGGCGTTGCCAGTTCGATCCGAAGTGCCGCTGCCGCCACCGTCGCCAAAGGAAGACTTCGGATATCCGATACCCAGGTCCGCGTTCAGCGTGCGCAGCCGTTCTCCGACACGCGCACCGAGAGCCAACTGCTCCTCAAGCGCGGTGAGAAGCGATGCCCAGTCTTTCGGGCGCAAAGGCTTACGCCTCATTCCACAGATCCTTCGTCTTGAGCTTGATGATGATGCGATTCCCACGGCGGTCAAAGAGGGGAACGGTGGGCACGCCTACAAGTCCTTCGGCGTCGGCTGCTTCCTGGGCGACGAGAGACGTCAGGGGGCCCTCCGACAACATCTGGATAGCGTCATTCAACGAGAAGACGCCGCGAGGGGGCACCACGTCGATATCCAGCTTGTCGGCGATGCCTGCGATGTCTGCGTATTTCAGCCAGTAGTCGCCTATCAGCACATCGAAGAGAATGAACGACTTGTCCGGGCGATAGAAGCCGCCCTTCTGGATGCCTGCCCCGTAACCCTCCCCAAACAGGGTTACCGGCGTAGTGCCAAACGCTTCCTTCATCACTTCGGGGCGGTCGGCAAAGGTCACGCGAAGCATCTTCACCAGGTCGGCGTGGAGCTGGGCGTTCGCGGTGCGACCGCCGATCTCCACGCTCTCGCCATCCCATCCGATGCGGATATTGGTGCCATCCACCTTCTCTGTGAAGAGCCATTCCGCGTCTTGCAGGTACTCGAATTCAGCCGTTCGCCATTCTCCACGAACAACTTTCCCATTGTTGCCCCGCTTGAATGGTCCTTCGATCTTTGGGTACTCAATCACCACTTACCTCCCGGTTCCGCTCGTCGGCGAACTCTCTTGCATAGCGCTCGGCATCGGGGTCGCTGGTGTCGAAAGCGGCTGTCCACCCTTCGTCGCCTTTCCCGCGGACACACCAGAGGAAGCCGTTCGACGTGTAAACGGAATACATCGGCTCCGGCTTTCCGGCGCTCACCTTGGTGTGCGCCTCGATCCAATCGGGATCGACAGAAAAGCACGGCTCTTCGCCCCAGGCGACCTGCACCAGCGGTACCTCGAAGCAGCCCTCGATGATGCCGTCGCTGACCGCGTGCCACTCGGCGTAAACGCATTTACCGTAGAATTTGGGTTCGGCGTCCTCGTCTGCCTCGTAGTCGATTGACCACCAACATGCGCTGTCCTGGTCCCCGTGGCACTTGAAGTATGCCGCGGGCTTCCACGTCGGCTCGATGATGATTTCCAGCGTGTGCTTAGCTTTTGGTCGGTCGGTCATTCCGTCGCCTCCCGGCTCAGCTTGTCGGCGAACTCTTTTGCATGGCGTGCGGCGTCATCGCCGTAGAAGCAAGCGGTCGTGCCCTCGTACTGGGCCTTCGCCGAGACGGACCAGCCGGTGCCATGGGGCATCGCCTGGAATCTCGGCTCGGGCCGCTCGATGATGACAACCGCCTGCGTATTCGTCCATACGAGTTCCTGTGGATCGTTCTTCCAGAATCCGGCGTAGTTCCCGTGGCGCTCACCCATCCAAAACCGCGCCCAATCGGGCCAGTCCAGCTCTATCTCGTGCTTAGTCTTCACTTTCCTGCTCCTTCTTGCCGCTGTACTGGTTTTTTCACAGCCCCGGAGTACTCCTTAGTGCCCCGCAGATATATCCCCGCGATCCGCAGCACCAGGAGCGCTCCCACCACCACAGAGAAACCTAATGCCGGAACTTGCGCGTCGGCACTGTGCATCATGCCGATTATGAGCATGGCGATCCAGCCGTCAAACGCAAGCATTCCTATTGAGATCGCGGTCGCAAGAACCACCACCTCCGTCTTGCTGTGCCTCATCCCATTATCCTCTCCACGAAGGCCAACGCCCTGCCGTCCCCCACCATCGCACCCGACACGTTCAGTGTCTTCCACCCCAGGATGGCTGCCTCATTGTGCTTCTCCATGTTAGCCTCCATGCTAGACGGACGGTTGTGGCGTCCTTGTATCCATATGCCACCATCCACCTCCAGCGCAATCATCCGGTCTAGCCATGCAAAGTCGAAGCGCCATCGGCGTTGCGGGTGAAAGCGATGCTCGCGGACAAAGCCACCGTAGCCCGCAGCGCGGAGCTGGTAGTCCATCTCTGTTTCGAGTTCACTCTTGCTCACTCTTCCACTCGCAGCGTCTCGGGCGCCTCGATTGCGCGAATGATCAATTCGGCGTGCGCTCGACTCTCGACGTGCCTTCTTGAATCGTCATGGCCCTTGTAACTGGCGTAGTAAACTCCCGGACCCTCCGGTTCCGACCTCTTGTCCGGCTCAAAGTAGTAATCCCACTCAACCCCCCAAACTGCATACCCATCGTCGCCGTCTTCTTCCCATTGCATCCCGTTCGGCAAGCTCATACCGGCTCCCTTCTGCTGAACAACTGCGCCAACACGACGGTGGCGCAAGGCCAACTCATTCCGCAGTGCCAGCAGACGGAGCCGGTGCCACTGCGTGTCTCGCCGTGGACGACAGGAGGGTCGTGTTGGTATGCGGGTGACGTTGCCCATCGCCGAAGGTGCGCCGTCAATTCCTCGATGCGCTCTTTTGCTTCGAGCAGTTGTTCGCGGCGCTCGTTGCTAGCGGTGTGACATGCACTCAGCATCTGTTCGAGCAGGCGGATGTGGGCCTTCTCCGATTCCTGCTCAGTCATCACGTTCGCTCCTGTGCGCAGCGTATTCCCGCTTCCACCGACGATGATATGCGTTGTAGGCGATGCGGCATGTCTCGCAAGGAGGAAGGCCGCGTTCGCGGTGCCAGTAGTAGCCAGCCAAGGTGCCCACTTTCGGATGGGAGTCTGTCGGCTCGGGGTCGAGCGTCTTGTGGAGCCAGCCTCTCGCTTCGAGCACGAGCAGCGCGGTTGCGTATGGCATATCATCGGGGGCTTCGGTCCACTCTCCCCTTTGTCCACAGGAGCAGGACCATGTGAAGGTCGCCTCCTCCACACTTACGTCGTGATCGGGAAGGACGGCAGGGGGTCTCACTCTGCGTCGTCCTGCGATGCGCCCGGCTGCGTCAAGAGCGCGAGTTCCTGCCACAGTTCGTCTTCTCGTTGAGGATCGCCACCCGCGAGAAAAAGAATCGTAGCCGCCAACATGCCGACTGCCACAGCAAGAATCTCCGCCAGGTCGTCTTGATCGTATTCCCAATACGGCCATATAATCTTGTTTCGCAAACAAGTGGAGGCCTCAAATACCGCCCGCATCGCACCGTCATAATCAGTAATTTGGTCGCTCACTTCTCCCACCTTCCCGAAAACGGAAATACCGTCCCGCGCTCAAATTCGGTCGGCCAATCGGAGGGAAACCGGTCTCCCCTCCACCTGCTCACGCTCAGCACGTCGTCTCGTCCGTCCTTGCGGCTAAGGGCGATGCCGATCTCCGGCCAGCGGAGCCAGTAGCTCGAACCGTAAGGGCGAATCTCCCGCGACCCCGCGATTGATTGTGGTGCATGATGTTCCATCATAAGCGCAAATCCGTACCGCGTGCGCAAGTCGTCAAGGATGTTTTGCAGTTCCTGGGCAATGGTCTCGTCCGTCTCGCGGTCGCGCCGTTGGTAGGTCTTGTAGAGCGGGCCAAGCGTCACGAGCGCGGGGCGATGAACGCGCAGAGCAGTTTCGAC
>JAKAOC010000298.1 GCA_021823385.1 Actinomycetes bacterium | reverse complement strand
GCCACTGCGCCGGGCAAAGGATGGCTCCTGGCCGGAGTGCCTCACGATCGGGTCCAGGCTGACCTTCTGCCCGACTGGGAGTTGCATCGCTTGAGGGTGGTCTCGTACACCTGGCTTGCGAAGCTTGCCGGCTCCGCGGGTGGCGCCATGAGAGTCGTGCATCCGGAAACCGCCGTGGAGACGGTGACGGCTCAACTTGAGATTATGCGTGATCGTCTTAGGTGATCGCATGAGTCCGGGGATCCGGGTTACCGATCTCGACGGCGTCTAACCTGGCGTTCGAAGTAAGATCGGTGCTCCGGATGACTGGAGAGAGGTGTACATGCGTTCCGAGATCGTGCTGGCAGAGACGGTGCAAATTACCGGATTCGAGGGTGATGCCGTAGAGGCTTACTCGGCGAGGTGCCTTTCCGACGCTCCTCGTGGAGGCGTCGTCGTGATCCACCATATGCCCGGCTACGACCGCGCAACCAAGGAGATAGCCCGCCGCTTTGCCGAAATGGGCTACAACGCGGTTGTTCCGAACCTCCATCACCGTGAGGCGCCGGGAGCGGAGCCGGATGACGCTGCGGCCGCGTCACGGTCCGCGGGAGGCGTGCCTGACGGCAGGTTGGTTGGAGACGTGGCGGGCGCGCGCAAGTATTTGCTTTCGCTTTCCAACTCGAACGGGAAGGTGGGCGTCATCGGCTATTGCTCGGGCGGAAGGCAAAGCTTCCTGGCGGCCTGCAGCCTGGAGTTCAACGCTGCTGTGGACTGCTACGGCGCCTTTATCATCACTCCTCCAGGCGCCGAATTCCCGCTGCGGGTGCACCCGATCGCCGACCTCGCCCCGAACCTGTCCTGCGAGCTTCTGGGGTTATTCGGTGCGGATGACATGCATCCGTCGCCGGCGGAGGTGGACGAACTGTCCAAGGTGCTAAAAGACGCCGGTAAGGCGCATCGTTTCCACACCTTCGAGGGAGCCGGGCATGCGTTCTTCGCGGTCGACAGGCCAAGCTATCGAGTCGAGGCCGCCGGCCAAGGATGGGGCCTCATAGGCGAGTTCTTTTCAGAGAAGCTGGCGTAAGGAACCTAGGAATGTGCACTTACGTCACTGAGACGGTCGGGGCCTCTGGCAGCGGCAAGGGACCGCAGGGCTGGTTCGACCTGAGCCGGGCGAGCGTCTACTTCGACCACCCGGTCCATGCGCGCGAAGCCCATACGCTCAATATCGACTTCATAAACCCGGAACTCGGGCCATCCGCCCGGGTGGCCGTCGAGCTCTCCCGCGAGAGTGCCACCGAGCTGGCGCAGGCGATCCTGAGGATCGTCTCGGAGACGATGGACGTATAAACCGCCGCAGGGGTTGGAACCATCGTTGAGAGCCACCACCGCATGAAGATGCGGCTGGTGAAGTTCGCCGTGGCCGTGCCTCCGGCCAGGGCTGTTCGGAGCCCTCGAAAGGCAACCAAGTACGCGTGGGCAAGCTCTCGGGACTTTGCGTGCTCGCCGCGGCAACGCTGTTTATGTTCTATGGCAATGGGCTTACCCTGGAGTTCCTCATGGTCTACCTCCACGACGTTCGTGGTATTTCGCTCACTGCGGCCGGCACACCACTCGCCTGGTCCTTGCCGATGATTGCTGTTAGCGCCCTGGTTTCCGGGGCCGCGCTCCCAATACGGTTGGTCCTGCCCGAACGCACGGAGCTCCCGCCGGCGGAAAGGGCCCAGGAGTGACCTCCCGGCGAAACAGCGTATTTATGACCACGGGGAGTGCCGTCATGGCCTTTGGCGAGGGATTGACCCTCCCCTATCTCATGGTTTACCTGCACTTTGGCCGCGGACTTCCCCTGTGGCTAGCCGGCCTTGTCGTCTCGGTGGCGGGGGCGACCAGCCTGGCTTGCTCCGCGCCTGCTGGAGCGATAATCGACCGCATTCGTCCGGTCCACGGCCACGCGATCGGGCTCGTGGTATACGCAGTGAGCGTCGTCGCGCTTGCTTTCTCTGGGAGCGCGCCACTCGCGGCGGCCTCACTCGTCCTGGGAGGCGTTTCGGCCGCCATAATCTGGCCGGCCAGGTCGGTTCTCATCTATTCGGTGGCGGAGCCAGAGCGGCGGGCCAAGTCCTTTGCGGCGCAGTTCGCGGTGTTCAACGCCGGCATCGGCCTTGGCGGACTGGTCGGCGGGCAGATAGTTCACCTGCATCAAGTGGGTACCTACCAGGTGGCGTTTTTGACAAATGCGGCCATGCTCTGCGTAGCAGCCGTGGTGTTTGAAGTTGGCTTCAGGCGACTTCCGCGCCTTGTCGAGGAGGTTTCAGGCGACGAAAAGGCGGGAGGGCGAGGCATGTTCCAGCCTCTTCGCGATGGAGTGTTCATGCGGTACATGGCCGTCTATCTTCCGATCGCCTTTTTCGGGTATGGACAGCTCGACGGGGGATGGGCGGCATATGTCACCCAGTATGCCGGGGCCACGGCGCGTGTGGTGGGCTTCGCCTTCGCCGCAAATACGGGTGTCATAGTCTTGTCCCAGATGTTCGTGGTGCGCTACGTCGAGCGCTTTCGGCGTTCGCGCGCGCTTGCGCTTGTCTCGCTCGTGTGGAGTGTCTGCTGGCTAATAACGCTCGTGGCGGCCGCTCCAGCCCTGCGTGGATTAGTCGCCGACGGCCTCATGGTCCTGTCGCTCGGACTCTTCGGCCTTGCGGAGACGGTCTTCCAGCCGGTCACCTCGATGCTGGCCAACGATCTGGCAGTTCCCGAGCAGCGTGGCCGATATAACGCTTTCACCTCGGCAGCCTGGGGAGCGAGCGGCATGGTGGGACCACCCATTGCGGGCGTGCTCGTCGGCCTGGGGTCCGCTCTGGCGTGGCCGATCCCCGTGGCGGCAGCATGCGCGGCTAGCGGACTTGGTGCCCTCCGGCTGGGATCCATTCTTCCCAAGCGCGCGGAGTTTACCGAAGTGGCCGAGCCTTGAGTCGCCTGCGCCCGCCGCGTAAAGGTGAGCGAGTGTATTATCGGTGAGCCCCCGCTCGCGTGGCGTCGGCCGCCGATCGAAACTACCTGCTCCGCCTTGCGCTCCATGACAACGCGACGCGAGGTGTACATGCGATGGCCGTTCTTGTCTCCCTTGCTCCCGAGGCTGACTTCGACTACTTGACCGCCGAGTCACGGGCGCTGACCAACGCTTGGGGCGGGTTGTCTAGCTGGGAGCCGCGCCTGCTTGCCGTTGCAGGCGCCGATGGCCTCGGTTTGGATCCGGCAGCCATTCCGCCGAAGCTGGAGGCAGCGAGTGAGGCTTTCCGGGCTGCGGCGGCGACATCTGGGCCGCGCAACCGATTCCTGGAGCTGGTGGTGGCAGCCCCCAAGAGCGTCTCGCTGCTGGCGGCGCTCGGGACTGATGCGGAAAGATCCCGTGTGGTTGCATGTCATCGAGCCGCCGTCGCCGAAGTCCATTGCCTGATAGGTCGCGAGCTGCTCTGGAGTCGGGAGACCGCGGCAGCAGGCAGGGAATACCGAAGGGCTCCCATGTCCGAGGCCGCGGAGTTCGTGCACTTCGTGTCGCGCCGCCTTGACCCCCATCTCCACTCGCACCTGCTCGTGCCAAACGCAGCGATCAGCCCGGACGGAAAGAGCAGAGCGATCGATTCCTCCACGCTCAAGTTCGCGTCGCCCCATCTCGACCTCCTCTACCTTGCTGCTCTGGAGCGCAACCTCGCTGATCGTGGTCTTGAGTGGCCCGAGCTGTCGAGAGAAGGCGCGGCGAGAGCGCGTCGCCTGGCCGATAGCGGAGTCTTTTCGCGCCGGGCGCAGGAAATCGAGAGCGAGATGCGGGCCTCTGGGGCGCGGAGCCGGATCGCGCAGCTGCGGACTCGGCCGGCCAAGCCGGCGGTGCTCGCCATAGAAGCAATCGCGCGCGATTGGTCGACGAAGGCTGCGTCCTCGAGCGGCGACCCGGAAGCGCATCCCGGACGATCCTTCCTGGGAAAGGAGATGGCGTCGGCCGAGGCTCGCATTGTCGCGGCTGCCCGATCGCGCGGGGCAGGCATCCTGGACGCCGAGCTGCAAGGCATCGGGGCGGTGAACTTGGACGGCCGACGACCGCTCAACTATGAAGGCGTGGTTTTGGACGACGCCTTGCGCGGACGGGAGTCCGGCACTGGATTCGGCAGTCCGCCCCCGCGGCAGCGCTCGTATCGGCGCGAGGACCTCGAAGCGATCGAGGACCGCCTGCACGACGTGCGCTCCGGGGCGCCGGAGGTGCCGGGGCTGGTGTTCAGGCTCGCCAGTGGGCCGGATCAGCTCTT
>JAKAOC010000297.1 GCA_021823385.1 Actinomycetes bacterium | reverse complement strand
ATGAACAGGGCCATAGAGTCGAAGACCGGCAGGATGTAGTTGATATTGGGGTCACCGGCGAGCGATCCCTCGACGGTGGTCTGCAACTTGGTTGCCCAGTCGACGGGGTTCACGTTGACCGCACTCACCTTGCAGCTCGGGCAAACTTTGGACATCTCCTGGTTGACGCCGTTCTGAACCGCCTGGGAGCTGACGTCTGCGTTGGAGGTCACCACCAACACGTCGGCCTTGCCCTGGGTCTGTGCCACTGCCCAGGCCGCCATCAGCTCGCCGGCCAGCTTGAACGGTGCGAATGTGTAGGCCGCAACGTACGGATCGGTTGGCTGGCTTGGATCGCGCTCGTTGGTGTCCACCGTCGGAATACCGGCTGCCTTGGCTGCCTGCACCTGTGGCGCGAGCATCTCAGGTGGAATACCGGCCAAGAGGTCGATCACATTCGCCTTCTGGCTGATCGCCTGGTTCATGCCTTGGACCCACTGGGACTGCTGCTGCTGGTTGGTGTAGTCGACGTAGTTGATGCCTAACTTTTTCGCGTACTGCCCCATCACCTGGTCAACGGTGTTGACGAATGGGACGCTCGAGTTGGCCGGGATGCTGAAGATCGTCTTGCCGGCAAGCTTTGTTGCGTCGAAGCTGGGTCCCGGGGAAACGAACTTCGGGTCTGCGGTGTATTGGTTGATAAACGACTGCGCCGCCGAGACATTGCCTCCCGGCGCGGCCGTGGTGGCGGAACCACCCGTGGTGGTTGTGGACGACGACGATCCGCTGCCGCAAGCGGCTGCGAGCATCCCGAGGGTCCCCAGCGCCATGGCGGCGCGGAATGCGCCTTTCTTTCCTGCTCTCATTTGAATATTCCCCTTCCCAGGTCCCCTCTGTGGACCCTCTTTGCACTACCCCCGTTGCCCGGGACATTGGACCTCAGATTTTGGCTACTCCCCGCCGGTGCCAAGGACTTCACCTCCGCTTGGTGGAGACTGCGAGGCGATGGCCTTCCCGGGCGCACCCGATCCGCCCGCACCGCCCGCATCTCCCAATTGCTGTGGTTCCGTCGGCAACTGGGAGGCATCTTTGCGGCGCCTGTTCCGGCGCGTGATCCCCGAGAGGAGCACGGCGATGACGAGCGCGCCGCCATAGAAGAGCTGCTGCACGAAGGTCTGGACGCCCAGCAGAGCCAGGCCCGAGATCCCCGTGGTCAAGAAATAGACCGCCACCAGTGTCCCCCAGGCATTAAAGCGCCCCGGGGAGATAGTGGTCGATCCCAGGAATACAGCCGCAAACGCAGGCAGCAACAGCGTCGTGCCGGCTGTCGGGTCGGCAGAACCGCTGGTGCCCACGTATACCACGCCGGCAAGGGCGCCGACAAAGCCCGCAGCGGTGAAAGCAAGGATACGTATCCTCTTGACGCGCATGCCGCTCAGGCGGGCCACCTCGCGGCCCCGGCCCACCACCAGGATCCGTCGCCCTGCCGGTGTGAACTCGTAGAAATACCAGATGATCGCTGCGGCGATTATCAGATAAAAGAACTCCAGCGACAGGCCGCCAAGCCGGTTCACCACCACCATGTTCACCAATGGCTGCGCGATCCCGGATACCGGGGTGGAGTTGGAGATCCATAGTGTCACCCCATTCACGACCGTCCCCATGCCGAGCGTCACGATAAAGGGGTCGATGCCCGCGCCTACGCAGATGATTCCGTTCAGCAGCCCTATTGCGGCGCCGACTACCACGGCAACCAGAGCGGCCTGCCACACGTTCATGCCGTGGTTGACGTTAAGGATTGCGACGATCATCCCCGAGAGGGTAAGTACGCTCGCCACCGACAGGTCGTAGTCCCCCGCGCTCAGGGGAATCAGCAGGCCGAGCGAGAGAATTCCCAGCGGCGCCTGCGAGGCCAACAATGTCTCGAAATTGGACGCGGTCGGAAAGGTCTCCGGCCTGAGCAGGGAGAAGACGATCAGGACGATCACCCAGACGATGATCACACCGTAACGGCGAACGAACCCCTCTTGGGCTCGGCGCGGTGCAGTGCTCAAGCTTGCCCTCCCTTTTTCAGCCGCGCGACTCCGCACGGCCGGCTCTGACAAATCCGAGTGCGGCCACAGCGGGCCCCAAAACTCTGGTGGCGAGCCCCCACTGTTATGCATCCTCCAGTAGGGCGGCGGCCTTGGAAAGGTCCGCACTACGGCGCATTCCGAGATAAGCGCCCTGCGCAATGGCATCGACGGAGATGTCCGCGCCCTCGATCAGTTCGACAACTCTCCCCTCGGAGATGACCATCACCCGGTCGGAGATGCCGGCCACCTCCTCCCAGTCGGCACTGGCGTAAATGACAGCCGCGCCTCGTGCCGCGGCGCCGCGCACCAGCTCGTAGATGCGCTGGCGGGCGCCGATGTCCACTCCTTGGGTAGGTTCGTTCAAAAGCACGTATAGCGGATCTGTCTGCAGCCATTTGGCGAGGACCGCCTTCTGCTGGTTTCCGCCCGAGAGCAAGCCCATCGGCATGGACGGTTCGGCTGGCGCCACAGCGTATTTCTCCAGGACCTCCTTGCATGCGTTGGTCAGGCGCCGCAAGCGGAGGCGGCCCTTCTCGAAGGATTTTGCCAACACGGGTTGCATCACGTTCTCACGCAACGAGAGGTCGGGGACGATCGATTCGCGGAGGCGGTCGGAAGGTACGTAGACCATGGAAAGACCGAGCGCCTTGTCAGGGCTCATTGCCTCCAAGGCGATGGACCTGCTGCCTAGTCGGCAAGTTCCGGATTCGGCGCGCCGCGCGCCCCAGAGATACTCGACCACCAGCTCCCACCCGGATCCGACGATTCCGGTGACTCCGACGATCTCGCCGGGATGCACAGTCAGGGAGACATCGTCCAGCAGGTCGCCAGTAAGCCCCTGGATCTCGAGGGAAGCCCCACCGGCGGGAGCCACGGGGAGCCTCTCGCGCCGTGCCGGACGCGATATGACCTCGGCTCCTCGCCGGCCGGTGACGATCAGGCTGACGAGGTCGTCGTGCGTCAGCTCGGACCTGGGTGCGTCCTCCACCACTCGCCCGTCGCGCAAAACGGTGACGGCGTCGCAAACGTTCAGAACCTCGTTGATATCGTGGGAGACGAATATGACTCCAGAACCCTCCGCCGCAATAGCCCGGAGCAGGTCATACATGCCCTCCCGGCCTGCTCGGTCGAGAAAAGTGGTCGCCTCGTCAAGGACTAGAACTCCGGGATGGTCCGCCTGCTTGGCGCTGCGGAGCTGCAGAACGGCGCGAACGATGGCCACCTGGGCCTGCTCCACGGGTCGCAGCGCCGAAAGCTTGGCAGCAGGGTCGAGGTCCAGGCCGAACTGTTCGAAAATCTCTTTTGCTCTGGTGCGCTCAGCACGCCAGCCGATGTAGCGCCGGTGATCATTGGCGAACTCGGTCAGAAGCAGGTTCTCGAGCACGCTCAGATCTCCGAGCACGCCAAGGTCCTGGTGGACGAATGCCACACCGAAAGCAGTGATCTCGCCAGGGCGCAAGGCACGTGTGAGCTCCTTGCCGGGCAGCTCAAGCACCCACGAAAGGTCCTGGGAGTGATAGCCGGCCAAACACTTGATCAGCGTCGACTTGCCGGAGCCGTTCTGGCCCACCAGACCCCGAATCTCGCCATAGGCGACAGACAGTGAAACGTCGTCCAACGCCGGGGACGCCCCGAAGTACTTGGTCAGATTTCGGATGGACAGCAACGGCCCGGAGGAAGCCTGGGTCATGTCGCGGCCCCGAGCCGATAAGCCAGGCCGAGCACCTCTAGAGCCATCTCGGTGGGATCGAGCACGGCCACACCCTCCAGCACGCGGTTCTTGATATCAACTGCTGAGCAGCCGTTCAAAAGAGCGGTGACGCCTCGGTCCGCGAGCTTGCGAGCGATTGGGGCCATGGACTCGTTCCAACCCACGCCTTCGGCAACGAAGCAGAAGTCAATGTCCAGCACCTCCCGGCCCACAAGCACCGGCGAGAAGCCATAGGCGGCAATCTTCTCCTCCAGGACCCGGCCGATCACGTCATTACGCGTGACCGCGGCGAAGGCTCGCCCAAGCGAATAAAGATGCCCCGCCGCAAGTCGTAGTATGCCGAAGGCAGGGACCGGCGCGTCGGCGGCCTTATCCAAGCCCGGATCGAGAACGCAGTCGGGAAGCACCGCGTCAAAGTGCTCGGAACTCGTACGAGCGATCTCCTCCCAAGTGAGCCTCTCAGAGGCCGCGATCTCCTCGAAGGAGTCGAAGCGGAGCGGCGCATCCTCGCCTTCG
>JAKAOC010000296.1 GCA_021823385.1 Actinomycetes bacterium | reverse complement strand
GGCCCGGCTCCCGTCGAGACACCCGAGCGATAGCCGCCGCCTATGTGCACACGCGCAGCGCGCGGGCCAATCGATGTCCTCACGCCGGAGCGGGTCAACCTGACCCTGACGCCCGGTGCAACCCTGAAGTAGATTCCCACGGCAACCACCATACTCAACTTCGCCTTAGGCGATTCTCAACTACGTATGGTCTCAGTCCAGCTCACAGCACTGCGACCGTGCCATGCGGTACCAAAAAAGTGACTTCGTACTCTATACGGCTCACGCTGCGCGCTTATACCTCCTATCGTGAGCAGGCTTATTCATAAAGGCCGCCGGCTGCCGTCGCGGCAGCTGGGTTTGTTGGTGGCGGCCATGGTCCTCACCTCGGCAGTGGAGGGCTGCCAAGGAGGAGCGCCCGTCCTTCAAGAGCCCACGGCGCCGAGCACTCCCGTCACCAACCCACCTTCATCCACGACCGCCGTTCTCGGCACGACACAGGGGTCTACGTCATCCTCTTCCACCACCGTTGCGCTGCTGCGCCAGGGTGACGAGGGGCCGCTCGTGCTCTCGCTGCAGAAACAGCTCGCCTCGCTGGGGTATTGGCTCGAGACACCCGACGGAGTCTTTGGCGATAGCACCCAACAGGCCGTGTATGCCCTGCAAAAGGCCGCCGGCATAGCCGTCGACGGTCTGGTTGGGCCCCAGACCGAGGCGGCGCTGGCCAGAGGCGTGCGTCCCTTGCCGCGCAGCACAAGCGGCTACGTCGTCGAGGTCAATCTGAGCAAGAACCTATTGATATTCGTGGACAACGGGCGCCTCGAATACACACTCAACACCTCCACGGGCGGAGGATACACCTACCAAGTCGACGGCCAGGTGGCCAGGGCCACCACGCCGGTTGGGACTTTTCACATTCTCTGGGAGCAGGACGGGCCCGTCGTGAATTCGCTGGGCGAACTCTGGCGGCCCAAGTTCTTCTACAGTGGCTTCGCCATCCACGGCGACTCGTTCGTGCCGCCCTACCCTGCCTCCCACGGTTGCGTTCGGGTAAGCAACGAGGCGATCGACTGGATCTGGGAGCAGAACCTTGCTCCAATCGGGACCACGGTGTGGACCTACTGGTAGAAGCGATCCCGAACAGCCGAGGATGCCGTTACGCGAGCGACCCCCACATGAGAATGCGCTTGAACGGGTAGAAGAACGGCCGCTGGTATCCCAGCACCTCGAGAATGCGCGCCTTGTAGGCAATGACGAAGGACTCGTATTCGTCGGGCTGGAGCAGGCGCTTTACCCTGTTCATCGAGGTCCCCTTCATCCATTCGACGAGCGCGTCGGTGTCGGCAAGCAAATGTGTGTAGACCTGCAAACGCACGTGCTGGCGCTTGAAGCCAAGCGCATACAAAAGGGCCGAGTACTCCTCGGGCCTGCGGACATTCGTCGCTACCGGGTCCGGCGGAGCATCAGCGCCCAGGCGCTCGCGTGCCACCTCGGCCAGCACCAGGTGCGAGGCATGGTCCCAGTTGGCCGGCACCTGTACTGCGAGCTGGCCTCCGGGCGCCAGCGACTCACGCCAGCGCCCGAGGACCTCGCCGTGATCGCCGACCCACTGCAGTGCGGCATTGGAAAAGACGATGTCACATCCAGATCCACGCCACGTGGAGATGTCACCCAAAGCGAAGGTCACCTCGCCTCTCGCCGACAAGTCAGCCCTGGCCAGCATCTCGCTGGATGAGTCGATGCCAAGAGCGCGACCGGCGCCGATACGATCGAAAAGCTCCGCGGTCAGACGCCCATCGCCGCACCCTAGATCGACAAGCATCGCTCCGGCGCGCGGCTCGATAAGGCCGGCAAGATCCCAAAAGGGCTGCTCCCGTTCATCCGCAAAAAGGCTGTACTGCTCGGGGTCCCACGCTGTGCCTGACATTCATCCCCATTCGTGGCTTGGGCATGCCCCGATCAGGAGTCGAAGCCGAGGCCGATTCTGTCGAGCAGCCTAAGCCACGCATTTCGCCGCCCCCGCCGGTCGGCGCCGGCAAGGGAAGCCCGAGTTGCCCGTATCACCCCGTAGCGAATCGGCTCCGGAGGAAACGGGATCGGGCGTGACCGCACCATTTCGAGGTCGGAGATTTCGGTCCTGCCCCCGAACATCATCTCGTTCGTGACTCGAGCAGCAAAGCGGGTGGACGCCACGCCCAGGCCGGTAAAACCAGTGGCGTAGGTGACCGCTCCCCTGTTGGTCGAGCCGAAGAAGGGGAAGAAGCGCGAGCATGTGTCGATGGCGCCACCCCAGGAGTAGTCGAAACCGATCTCGCGCAGCTGCGGGAAGGTCGCGTAGAAGTGCCGCGCCAAGAGGTCGAAAGTGGCTTGGCGCTGCTCCAACCCGGGGCCGACCTTTCCGCCGAAGTGATAGATCGCGTCGTACCCTCCCCACAGGATCCGGTTGTCCGCCGTTAGCCGGTAGTAGTGGAAGAGGTTCGAAGCGTCCGCCACACCTTGGCGCGAGGCCCAACCCACATCCTTCATCTGTTCTTCCGTAAGCGGCTGAGTCCCAAGCGCGTAGTCGTAGACCGGGACGACGTAAGCGGAGAGCCGCTTTACGAGTGGCGGGAAGGCATTGGTGCAGAGTGCCACGCGCTGAGCGCGCACGCTTCCGTATCGGCTTCTGGCCAACATGTCCGGCCCCTCGCTCTGGAGGGAGGTGACTTGCGTATAGTCGAAGATCTCGACACCCATTGCCTCGGCGGTCCGAGCAAGACCCCAGGCAAGGCGGGCGGGGTTGAGCATGTAGGCGCTCTCTTTTCGCCAAAGCCCCGCCAGGTATGTCGGCGACCTGATCTCACCGGAAATTGCCTCCGAGTCGAGGAAGACCGCCTCTCGGCCGAGACGCCGCTCCAGGTCGGCACCCTCGAGCAGGTTCGAAATCTCATGCTCACGGGTCGCGACCTCGAGCTCCCCGCTCGACTCCAGCTGGCAATCGATCCCCCACCTCTCGGTGTCGGCCCTGAGGCCCTTGAGATTCTCCAGCCCCAGTCGCTCCAGCTTCTCGGCCTCGGAGGGATACCGGTCGAAGGCCACTCCCGCACCGTGAGTCAGCGTCGACGCGGCGAACCCACCATTGCGGCCGGAGGCCGCACCTCCGCAGACCTCGGCCTCTAGAACGCATACACGAAGCCCCGGCTGCCGTTCCTTGGCAACCAAGGCGGTCCACAGCCCGTGAAAGCCTCCGCCAATCACGGCAAGATCAAAGGACCGGTGACTCTTCAGGGGTTCCCTGGGCTCCGGAGCGGCAGTATCATCGAGCCACACCGGAATCGTCTTCGCACCCGCGAGCGCCTCTCTGATCCGGCCCTGTCTGGAACGCGGAAGCATTCGTCCTCTACTTTCTAAGTCTTCACCCAGGCCGGATACGACCGCTGAAAGTGGCACGCCCGAGCCGGCTCAATTGGCAAGCCTAAAGCGGGCCCACCCCGCATGTGGGCGGCTGCACCGGTAAACTTTGCGCCCCCTCGTTTGACACCTGACGACGCGATCGAGGAAGCTTTGGCCGATGAAAAGCGGCCCGTTCGGCCGCTTCAGGAGGTAATCAATGCTTGCCCTGAGATTGAAGGCCTGGAAGACCGAGGCCGCGCTCGAGGAGGTCCCCGAGCCAGGCCTGCCGCCGGCAGGCGCCCTGCTGAAAGTGATCGGCGCGGGAGCATGCCATTCCGACCTTCATCTCATGCGCGACTTCGAAACAGATGCGACGGGATGGGGTCCGCCCTTCACTCTCGGTCACGAGAACACGGGCGAGATCGTGGCCTTGGGCAGGAGGGCCTTCGGGCTCGAGGTCGGACAGAAGGTCGCCGTATACGGCCCCTGGGGATGCGGGCATTGCCGCCGCTGCGCCATCGGCGAGGAGTCATACTGCGAAAACGCCGCCGCCATCGGCCCGGCGGGAGGAGGGCTTGGCCTCGACGGTGGAATGGCCCCGCTCATGGCGGTACCGGACACTCGCCTCCTTGTCCCCCTGGGCAGCCTGGACCCGGTCGAGGCCGCACCACTGACGGACGCCGGGCTCACCCCTTACCATGCCGTCAATCGATCCCTGCCCAAGCTGGTTCCCGGGTCGGCCGCTGTGGTGATAGGCGCAGGTGGGCTCGGGCACATGGCCGTTCAAATCCTGAAAGCGGTCAGCCCGGCAAAGGTGATCGTGGTCGACACTCGGCAGGAAGCGCTAGCCCTCGCAAAGAGCCTTGGTGCGGACGAGACGGTGAGCATGGATGAAAACCCGGGCCCCGCAATCATGGAATTTACCCACGGAGATCGGAA
>JAKAOC010000295.1 GCA_021823385.1 Actinomycetes bacterium | reverse complement strand
AGAGGTCCAGCGCCTGGCTCTTGGTGGGAGCCGGAATGACTACGGGCCCGAACACGGGAATCGAGCCGTTCAGCACCAGCGTGGGAACACCGAAGCCGCCGAATTGGTCCACCAAGTAAGAATGGTCCGCCCGCACCGCCGCCTCGGCCTCTGTTGAATGCACCGATTGATCAACTAGAGATGCGTCGAGACCGATTGCCTCCACGAATCGCGCCGCGTGGCCCGGCTTGTGGATCTTCTCCCCGTGCAGATGAAGCGCGGAACCAACCTCCAAGTAGAACCGGTCCGCCAGTGCGGGGTCGCGCTGCTTGATGAGCCAGGCCAACTTCATCAAGGAGAAGCCATAAGACCAGTCACGCTCCCACGGATGGCGCTTGCCCTCCTCGAGATTGGCCTCTTCGAGGGAAAAGAAGCGGAAGTCGAGCCGGAAGTTGGAGGAGCGGGCTACTTCGCGAATCCAAAGGGAAGCGGCGAAAGCGAACGGGCACAATGGGTCGTAGAAGAAGTCCACCGAAGTGATGTCTTCGCGTCTTAGCTTCGACTTTTTGGCGTGCTTGCCTTCCTTCATCTCGTTTCGTCCTCTCGTCCCCTAAATGACGAACCCCAGGTTTTCGTAGACCCGGCGTGCAAGCTGCTCGTTTCCCTGGAAGGTCACCGACCCGTCATCCAGGTATCTGGGGGCCACGAGTCGTCCGGCGGCTGCGAACAGATACGCCTCGAATGTGCATCGCAGTACCGCGTCTTCGATTGCGTCGGTCTCCTTGACAACGGCGGCCCTGCCGTCCTGGACCCTGACCCGGACACTCCCTATTACTTCAGACCTGGAGAGGACTTCCACGCGGATCGTCGTGCCCTCCGGAGGGTTCACCTTCTTGCCCACCACGTAGGGCAGTCCGGCAAGCAAATGGTCGAGCGCGATGCGGCCCGAGCGCTGGTGGGCAAGGAACGACCCGCCAGTGGAAATCCGGATGTCCTGCTCATGCACGAAACAATCCATCACTCGAATCGCCATGAAGTCCCGATAGCTGCCCTTCCCGACCGGCAGCCAGCTGTCCGCATCGAACTGCTCCTCGCTCATCGCATCAAGCAGATCGAGGCGGGCATTGATAGCCGCCTCGAAGCTTCCAAGGACTTCGGCACCGCTCTTGGGCCGCATCGAACTCACCCAGGCCTCGTTTGAACGCCCGACCTCGTTCTTCACGTGCTCACCAAACGACTCCGGGGCCGGCATCGTCTCGCCGAGAAGTTGCCGCTCAGTGCCGACTACATGGGAGAGGACGTCCTTCACCGACCAGCCCGGGCAGTCACTGGCCTGCTCCCACTGGTCAGGCGTCAGCTGGCTGCAATACCCGTCCAGGGAATACCACGTCTCCCGAAGCGCCGACACGATGAACGAAGAGGTGTACTTCACGCTCCCTCCTTAGTTTCCGGACCCAGCCTACGCGCCTCAGCCACGACACGTCATCCCGACCTGCCTGGCCGTATGCGGCAAGCTGAAAAACCGCTGAATTACACCAAAGTGCGTTTTCAAGAGAACTCCCTTTTGCCTTCACGAATGTGGCCAAACATATAGAATCAGGCGAATTCATCTTTATTTTCGATTGAATCAGGGGGATAAGTGACTGCGATCGATGAATCCGATAGACACGTCGGACAGGATGGCGGCCTGCGAAACGGAGCGCTGGGTCTCTTCGAATCCGCTGTGATGGGCGTCGCGGGTGTTGCTCCCGCATACTCGATAGCCGCCTCGACCGCTACGCTTTTCGGCGCTGTGGCTCTCGGCGGTCCAGCCGCGCTTCTCTACTGCGGTATCGCGATGTTCGGGATAGTTTGGGCGTTCAACCACCTCGGACGGCTGGAGGCCAACGCCGGCGCGACGTATTCCTGGGTCAGGCGAGCCCTTCATCCGGTTCTCGGCTACATCTCCGGCTGGGCGCTCGTAGTCTCCGCCCTCATCTTCATGGTGGCGGGATCCTTTCCCGCGGGCTCGGTCACCCTGGGCCTCTTCTCCAATTCGCTAGCCAACAACACGACTGCGGTGACCATCTTCGGCACCGTGTTCTTCCTACTCATGGTCGCAGCCGTAATCGCAGGCGTGACCGTGACGGCCACGGTCCAGGTGGTCATGTCCGCCGTGGAACTGGGGATCCTGGTCCTGTTCGCGGTACTGATGCTGCTGCACGGCCACGACGCGCACACCTTCACCTGGAGTTGGCTCTCTCCGTCTATCTTCCACGGTTCGTCGGGCTTCTTCGCCGGAGCGCTGGTGGCGGCCTTCTATTACTGGGGCTGGGATGTTACGGCAAACCTGAACGAGGAGACCAAGGGCTCGAAGGTGACGCCGGGCATCGGTGGCATCATCGGAGTCGTGGTGGTATTCGCCCTTTTCGAGGTCTTCACCATAGGTTCGAACCTCGTCCTCACCTCGAAGGACATCACCAATAACGCCGGGGACGTCCTCGGCGTGCTCGGGCAGGTGGTCTGGCCTGGCCTCGGTGGCAAGATCATCGTGGTGGCTGTAATCCTCTCCACTGTCGCCACTCTGGAGACGACCATCATCCAGGTAACCCGCACGCTTTACGCCATGGGGCGGGACGGGACGCTTCCACGTGCGCTGGGACGCACCCACAAGGTTCGGCGCACCCCCGTGGTGGCGACCATCGTGGTTACCGTCATTTCGGTGGGCCTCTTCATCGGCTCCAACTACGTCGGATCGATCGGAACGATCCTCTCCGACGCCATCAACGCCATAGGCCTGCAGATCGCCATCTACTACAGCCTGGCGGGCCTGTCGGTCGTGGTGCTTTATCGAAGGCACATTTGGCGGTCGGTTTCGAACTTCATCTTCATGGGACTGTGGCCGCTAGGGGGCGCGATCTTCATGATCGCAATGTTCGTCAAGTCGGTCCCGGGCCTGAACGGCACCACGCTGGCAGTCGGTCTCGGGGCTATGGCCCTAGGCATCATCCCGATAGCCATCTACTGGTCCAAGGGGCGCGACTACTTCAAGATGCCGTCGCGGGAAGAGCGAATCGCCCTCGACCACGAGATCGCGGTGGATACGGCTGATCTCTGATCCGGCCCGGTGTCGACCGCTGAACCTTGATTCAGGCTGCCGTCAACGGCAGGGGCCGGCCGTTCGAGCCGCCCCTTCCGTTGACGCGAGGGAAGGCACCCGGGCACACATGGTGCGCCGGGGTGAAACCGCCAATGCATATGGTGGAAGCAGCCGGTACGCACCATAGGAGGGCTGGACCGTGTCCCGAAGCCCCACGTTCACGCGGATCCTTGTTGCGGGGGCCTCAGGCGTCATCGGGCGGCGCCTGCTCCCCGAGCTCCTGGGCCGTGGTCACCAGGTTTTAGGGCTTACTCGCTCGCCTGCAAACGCACGGGTGATCGAGCAGCTTGGCGCAAGAGCCCTGGTTTGCGACGTCTACGATGCGCCTTCGTTGAAAGCCGCGTTCGAGGAGCACGCACCGGAGGCCGTCTTCCACCTTCTGACCGACCTGCCGGACAACCCGGAGCAGATCGGCGACTTCGCGTCGAAAAACAACAGGGTGCGGACGGAAGGAACCGACAACCTTGTTTTTGCTTGCGCGAGCGCGGGAGTGGCACGGATAATCGCCGAAAGTGTCGCGTGGGATCTTCCCGGTGATGGAGCGCGCGCCGTGGCGCACCTCGAAAGTGCCGTGCTCGCCATGAATGGCACCGTCTTACGCTTCGGGCAGCTGTGGGGGGCGGGCACCTTTAATAGGGTCAAGCCAATGTCGGGCCCCACCCTTGAGGTCGAGCTCACCGGAAGGCTAACGGTGGAATTCCTCGACTCGCCTCCGGGCACCTACATACTGGCGGATGAGGAATTCAAGGATTGAACTCCTCGCCGTCGAAGGTGTCCACCGTCGTAAACCGTTCCACCGGCGCGCGTCGAAGGCTTCCCGGCAAGCGCTTGGGCCAACCGAGCGCAACCAAGGAGGCCAGGCCATATTCGTCGGGCATTCCCATAACCCTGGCCACATCGGGTTCCCTGCGGCAGATCGCGGTGGTCATGACCCCTCCCAGCCCTCGGGAGCGCGCGGCCAGCATGATGTTGTGGACAAAGGGGTAAATGCTGCCACCGCCGACGATGCTCTGGCGATCCAGGCCGTTGTCGAGTACGGCGAGCGAACCGAGCTTGACGAAGACCGCCAGCATCACCGGCACCTCGTCCAGGTGGTCGCTGAAGTGGTACTCGTAGCGCTTCTTGGCCGCCGCCTCCAGGTCGACAGCGGGCTCGGTCCAACGCCGCCCGTTCCAT
>JAKAOC010000294.1:3230-4299 GCA_021823385.1 Actinomycetes bacterium | reverse complement strand
GTGCCCATCGGGAATCGGCGTGATGGCCGGTGCGCATCCGGCCGGACCTGGTTCCCGGGGAGACCTTATTGTCCGACCTCGTTGACCGGGGGTCCCGGAAGTGAGAAGATGAGGCAGCGCTACCCACGCCGGATGTAGCGCCGCGTGGGAGCGACGGAAATCGGTGCGGGTGGCGTGACGGGGAGTGTCCCCCTCACGGAAGGTTCCGGCCACGCGCACCTCCAGCGACTTCCGCAACTCCATCGCCCCTGCAGGGCCCGCGCTCCATGCCGGGCTGTCTCTCGGCGATCCCCATGGCCCCTACGTGCTCGGTTTCGATGCCGCGGGCGCCTTGGAAGTCGTTGGCCTTCGATTCCTCCGACGCTTGTCGCATCTGGGAATCCGCGGCGGAGATGTGGGGCCGCCCGGCCCGATCCGGGTGGCGCGCAGTGGCCGGGAGCCTTTGGTGGCCAGAGGTGGCGCGCCGGTGGCGATTCGGGAACCTCGTGTTCAGGAGGTTGACTGAAGGGAGCGAAAAGGTGCCCAACGATAGAGAAAGCGCTGTTCCGGGCGGTAACGACCAAGGCTCGGAGGTCTCCGAGGCACAGATTGCCGTCCATTGGCGCGAAGAGGGTTACTACTATCCGACGGCCAAGTTCATCGGCCAAGCCAACGCCAGCGACCCGGCAATCTTCGAGAGGTTCTCCGAGGAGCACTTCCCCGAGTGCTTCAGGGAGTATGCGGATCTCCTCGACTGGGACCAGTATTGGCACACCACGCTCGACACCAGCAACCCGCCGTTCTGGAAGTGGTTCGTCGGGGGAAAGCTGAACGCCAGCTACAACTGCGTCGACCGGCATCTGCCCAAGGCGCGCAACCGTGCTGCATTGATCTGGGTCCCCGAGATCGAATCCGAGGAGACCAGGACCGTCACCTACGGCGAGCTCTATGCAAGGGTGAACGAGTTCGCCGCGGTGCTGAAGGACTTCTGCGGGTTGAAGGCCGGGGACAGGATCACCTTCCACATGCCCATGGTGCCGGAGCTGCCCGTGGCCATGCTGGCCGCCGCCCGCCTGGGGGTGATCCACAG
>JAKAOC010000294.1:0-3220 GCA_021823385.1 Actinomycetes bacterium | reverse complement strand
GTCTTCGGAGGATTCTCCGGAGCGGCCTGCGGGGACCGCATCGCGGACTCCGACAGCCACGTCCTGGTGACCATAGACGGATACTGGCGCAACGGGCAGGTGTCCGACCACAAGGTCAAGGCGGACGAGGCGATCGCCCGGGCCGCCGAGCTCGGTGGGCGGATCGACAAGGTCCTGGTGTGGAGGCGCAAGCAGGGGGAGTATCTCTCCGACACCCCGATGGTGCCCGGACGTGACTTCTTCGTCGACGACCTGCTCAAGGATTACAAGGACCGGATCGTGGAGCCGGTCTCCATGCCCGCCGAGGCGCCGCTCTTTCTCATGTACACCTCCGGCACGACCGGAAGGCCCAAGGGATGCCAGCACTCGACCGGTGGCTATCTTGCCTACGTGGCGGGAACCTCCAAGTTCTACCAGGACATCCATCCGGAGGACACCTACTGGTGCTTCGCCGACATCGGCTGGATCACCGGCCACTCCTACATCGTCTACGGGCCGCTCGCTCTGGGTACCACCAGCGTCATGTACGAGGGTGTCCCCACCTACCCGGATGCGGGAAGGCCGTGGCGCATCGCCGAGAGGCTGGGGGTGACCATCTTCCACACCGCGCCCACCACCATCCGCATGCTGAGAAAGCTGGGGCCCGACGAGCCGACCAAGTACCGCTACAGCTTCAAGCACATGACCACGGTGGGCGAGCCCATCGAACCGGAGGTGTGGCGCTGGTACTACGACGTGGTCGGCAAAGGCGAGGCGGCCATCGTCGACACCTGGTGGCAGACCGAGAACGGTGGTTTCCTGGGCAGCACGCTCCCCGGCTTGCAGCCGATGAAGCCGGGCAGCTGCGGACCGGGAGTGCTCGGTGTCTATCCGGTGATCTACGACGAGAACGGAGAGGAGGTGCCCGCGGGGAGCGGCCGCGCGGGCAACATCTGCATCCGCAACCCGTGGCCGGGGATCTTCCAGACCATCTGGAACCAGCCCGAGCGTTTCGTCCAGCTCTACTACGGGAAGTACAACCGCGACAAGAACAGCACCGATTGGCACGACTGGCCCTACTTCGCGGGCGACGGCGCCATGAAGGCCGCCGACGGGTATTTCCGAATTCTCGGCCGGGTGGACGACGTGGTAAATGTCGCCGGGCACCGGCTGGGGACCAAGGAGCTCGAGTCGGCCGCGCTCACCGTCCCGGAGGTTGCCGAGGCCGCCGCGGTGCCGGTCATCGACGAGCTGCGCGGGAGGGTGGTGGAGATGTACGTCTCGCTCAAGCCCGGATTTCCGCCGTCTCCTGAGATGGAGGAGAAGGTGTCCAAGGCCCTGGAGGTCCAGATCGGCAAGATCGCCCGCCCCAAGAGCGTCTGGATCGTGCCGGACATGCCCAAGACGCGGTCCGGAAAGATCATGCGCAGGGTGATAGCCGGCATCTCCAACTTCGGGGAGGTGGGTGACATCACCACCTTGGCCAATCCCGACATCGTCGAGACCATCCGTCATCATGTCCAGGCCAAGAAGCTGGCCAAGGGCGAAGTGGGCCGCGAGCTTTCCAAGGAGGAGAGGGAGGAGATAGAAGCCTACGGCAGCGCGGACTAAGGCTCCCTCGCCGCGGCCGATGCCCTGGGCCCGAAAGGCAGGCGAATTACCGTGACGCAGCAGTATCTCGTCGGGGAACTGTCGCTGCTCCTCGGAGAGCTTCAACTCGAGGTCTGCCAGCGCGACTTCGTCAAAAAGGTGGCCGGTCTGCGCCGAAGGGTCGAGCGCGCTCCGGTCGGGTCTCTCACCCAGATGGCCTGGCAGGCTCTCGAGCTGGCCGACGACGTTTGCTGGGACTCGCTGCAAAGGGCGGACGCGAGCGCTCTGATCTGCCAATCGGCCACCTGCGCCAAGCTTCGCGAATTCGCGGTGTGCGCCGCTCTGATCGACGAGGACGAGCGCCTATAGCGACGGGCGACCTTGGCCGCCGCGCCTGGCCTGGCCATCATTGCCGTGCAGGCTCTCGCCCCGGTTTCCGGGCCGGCGGCCCCGGGCCCGTCAGGACGCTCGTTCTGGCACGGCCACGCTGAGGGGCCGACCCGGGTTTCCCGCAGCCAAGGAGGATTGCTCTGAGCTAGTTTTTCTCCAATCGGCAAGCGGGAGGTGTGTGGTGCCGGAGACGATCCTCTATGAGCGACACGGGCATGCGGCGGTGGTGACCCTGAACCGTCCCGAGCGCATGAACGGTTTCACGCGGGTCATGGGTGCGGAGCTGATCGAGGCCATGGACGAGGCGGACGCCGACGACGGCGTGCGCGCGGTGGTCTTCACCGGAGCCGGGCGTGCCTTCTGCGCCGGAGCCGACCTGGGTGGGGGAGGCAAGACCTTCGACTACAGCGCGGCAGACCGCGGCGAGGACGACCACCGTGATGGTGGAGGAAAGGTCTCGCTGCGCATCTTCGCCTCCAAGAAGCCCACCATCGCCGCCTTCAACGGCCCGGCGGTAGGGGTGGGCATCACCATGACCCTGCCCATGGACTTCCGCATTGCGGCCAGCGGGGCGAAGTTCGGCTTCGTCTTCGCCCGCCGGGGCATTGTCCCCGAGGCCGCCTCCTCCTGGTTCCTGCCCAAGGCGGTCGGCATGCCTACCGCGCTGGACTGGGTGCTGACCGGGAGGGTCTTCGGAGCCGAGGAGGCGCTGGAGAAGGGACTGGTCTCCAAGGTGGTCGAGGCGCAGGAGCTGATGCCGACGGCGCTCGCGATCGTCGGGGAGATCGCCGAGAACACCGCCCCGGTCTCGGTCGCCATGGCCAGGGCCATGCTCTGGAACATGGCCGGTGCTTCCAACCCGATGGAGGCGCATCTCCTGGACTCCAGGGCGATGTGGCTGAGGGGAAGCTCGGCCGACGCCTACGAGGGTGTGCAGTCGTTCCTGGAGAAGCGCAGTCCCGACTTCCCGGACCGGGTGGGGGAGATGCCCGGGCTCTTCGAGCCCTAGGAGTTGCCGCCCGGACCGGGCGCGGGCAGGCCCTCGAGGGCCAGGAAGATGTCGACGAGGTCGCCGTCGAACTGCTTGCCACGCTGTGAGTGGAGGTATTGGCGCGCTTGCTCTACATCCGCGGTCCCCGGGCGGTAGACGCGCGGGGTGGTGATGGCGTCGAAGACGTCGGCGATGGCCAGCACCCTTCCCCCTGCCGGAATGGCCTCGCCGCGCACGGCCCGGGGGTACCCCAGTCCGTCGGGGCGTTCG
>JAKAOC010000293.1 GCA_021823385.1 Actinomycetes bacterium | reverse complement strand
TGATCAGCTGAGCGGGGATGTCGCCGGCCGAGTCCGTGACTACCTTGATACGGCTCAAATGATCCTCCTGCGCCCCGCAATCGCAGAGGCGACGTATTCGAGCCAGAGGAATAGCGAGAACGCAGCTCCTCCGGCTAACAGCTCGGCTATTAGCTTGGCAAACAATCTAGCCCCGCTGGTAGCAGGGACGTGGTGCGAAACCAGGAGGATCGCTGCTGCCATGGCCAGCGAAGGGAGAAGAAACTTCAGCCACGTAGCCAAGACGGGGCGAAGGCGAGGGGCCAACCGCCTGCCCCGGATCACCCAGTACGCCAGGATCGCTGCCAGGGAATAGCTGATCGAGACGGCTAGAGCCAGCCCAACCACACCGTAGCGGGATACCAACGCGAAGGCGACGAGCACGGTCAATCCGTTTTCGAAGGCATATACCCAGAAGACCTCTTTGGCCAGTCGGGCTGACTGCAGTGCCTGGATCATCGCAAGGTAGATCCCGAAGCCCGGCAACCCTATCGCTAGCCCAGCCAGGGCACCAACAGTGAGAGCGACGCCATGTGCGGTGGCTGCGCCATGGCCAAGTAGGACTCCGACCAGCTGGGGGCCAAGAGCGAGGTATCCGATTGCGGCGGGGATGAGCAAGGCCACCGAAGCGCGAAGTCCACGCCCAAACCGTCTGCGGAATAGGCCCAGTTCGTTGCTGGTGTAGTTGTCGGCAAGGCCGGGAATTATCGCCGCCATCACTGAATAAGCGGCGATACCGTATGGGAGCTGGAAGAAGAGGTAGGCGTTGTTATACGCGCTAACGGATCCGGGTGAATGCGCGTCCGCGAGGGCAAGCAGCACATAGAGCGAGATTTGGTTCCCCATCACGTACCCGAAAGTCCACCCCGACAGCTTGGCGATCTCCCTTACGGCGGGGTGGAAGATGTCGAAGTTGAAGCGTATGGTCAGCCCGACGGTGCGGGCTCCCATTACGACGACCGCGCATTGCAAGACCACGCCGAACGTCGTGCCGATGCCGAGAAGGAGCAGCGAAGGGGAAAAGTGCGTCAGTGAAGCGATGGCGCCGGCGGTTCCCAAGTGTGCGTAGAGGAGCCTGAAGATGACCAGGACCACGATGGCGACCAGGTTGTTCGTGATTGGCGCGAAGGCGGGCAAGGCGAAGCGACCACGAGTATTGAGGAGCGAAGTGAAGAGCGAGATGGCGCCGTAGAAGAAGAGTTGCGGAGCAAACAGGCGCAGTAGGTTCGTGGCGGCCGCGAGCTGAATGTTGCGTGTCGGGTCGTGGTTGCCCAGCATGTAGCCGCGGATCACCAGGCCGGCTATGAGTTCGAAGATCAGGGTCGCGGCTAGGAGCGCCGCGATGCCGGTGGTCATGATGGCGGAAAGCGCCTCGGAGGCCTCCTTTCGGTTGACCCGGGCCGAGGCCTTCACCATTACGGGAATGAGGGTGGATGCGAGAACCCCGCCTAAGAGGAGGTCGTAGAAAGTGTTGGGTGCGTTGTTGGAGAGGTTGAATACATCGGAAAGCGATGAGATTCCCAAGGCCCAGGCCAGCACCACCAGTCTGGCCAGGCCAGTGATCCTTGAGATGAGCGTTCCGAGGGCCATGGAAGATGCATTGCGCATTAGCCCTGAGCGCGGTGAGGCTTCACTCGTGGTCATCGTCCCTCTCATCGGCTGCGGACGGGAGAAGCCGTCGGTTGCGTCCGCCACCCTTTCGGAGCGTCCTTATCCACCAGAGCCCGAGCACGGCCAGTGCGGCGATGGTCAGAACGACTCCCTCCACGGTTACGGTGAGCGAACGCACCTGTAGGGCGGCAGAGGAAACGAGAACCTTGCCGTCAGGCGTCGTGAGGCTCAGGCCGACTTGGAAGAAGCCGAGAGTCTTGGTCGACACTACGAAGGTCGTGGTATTCGTGGCCGCCCCTACCTTAACCAGCTGGCTCGAGCCGCCCTTGACGCGCAACCGATCGCTCGTGAGCGTGAGACGCAGGGTGAGCGGGACGTGCTCTCCGGAGGCAACCGAGATTGGGATGCTGGCCTTTGTCGACGTCAGCGTCACAACTCGGTTGCGCGGGAGCTGGACCTGGTCGAGGATTCCGTTGATGGATCCAGTGAGCGCTCTTAGCGAATTCGTCGCTTCCACGGGGGTGAGGGAGCTGTTGAGGGCCTGAAGTAGCGCTAGGTGCATGCTGGCTACCAGAGTACGGTCGCTGGTAGCGCCGGAGAAGGAACCGAGCAGGTTGGAGGCGGCCTCGAAGGAGTGCGCCCATGGGAGGCGCCGTGTCGTGCTCCGCACCAGGGACGTCTCCAGCCACTTGTTTGTAGGCGTCGCCGAGGACAGGGAATCGAAGGCATCCCGCAGCGACATGAGGTGGAGGACCGGCACGGTGCTTATGCGCTGCGCGATTATGCCGTCGGCGGCGATCTCCGCAGGAGTGCCTGCCGGTAGATCAAGCGCGAGTATGCGCTGGGTGGGATTATTCGGTTGATCCTCGAAAACCTGAACCATGTCAGACACGAGGTTGAGGCTGTGTTCGTAGGCACTTGCGCCAAGTCCCAGGTCTTGGCTTAGCTGAGGATCGAAGGACAACACCCCCATCGTTCCGCCACCGGAGAGCGGCAGCCGAAGGCCGGCCGTGAGCGCATATTTGAGGTCAGGCTGCGTGACGGCGCTTCCATTGACGGCGATCCGACGGTATCCTTCCTTGGCGACGAGCTGAAGGCCCCGCTCGCTCAGTCGCGAAGTCGTTACGTAGGTCTGGTCGACGATCGGCGGTGAAGCTCCCGCTCGAGACAAGAGCGTCCGCGCAGTCTTCATTTCTGCAGAGAAATACTTTTCGAGCCCGCTCGAGGTGAGCGCGGCCATGTTGACCGGCACCACATCCGTTACCGACAGCTCATGGCCGGGAACCGTTGCCCACGCCATGATCTGCGACATCGAATTGCGTACCGACGCCGTCTTGGAGGCCTGCGCAAGCGCAATCGTGGCTGCAGAAAGCCTGAGTGTGAACGATCGTTGGGGCACGGAGGAGAGAATGCTGGCTATCAGCGGAATACCCGTCTTGATATCCGATGCCGGCAGGGCCGAGGCATCAAGCGAAAGGGCAATGCCAAGCGGAACGATGTTTGGAGGCTGGCTGCTGAGTACGGCTACCGGAACGACGTGAGTCGCGATCGTCTTGTCTCCACTTATCACTGCCAGGAGCAGCGGGTAGACGCCGTCACAGCCACTTCCGCACCCGGGAAGAGTTATCTGCAATCCGGGGTGGTTCGGAGTGTTGCCAGATGCGGGCGGGTTGGCCAAGATCGAGAGGTTTGTGCTGTAGACATTCCCCGCGTGCTGCAGTTGCGCAAGCGCTAGCGGCTGTGACGAGCCGAGCGGGTAGCCGCGCACGCCGTTGGAGGTGACAAACTGCAGTTCTGAGCGGCTGGAAATGCGCGAGTAGAGCAGAGCCTCGATGTACGAACCAATTGGGGCATTCTTTACGGTGATCTGCACCGCCGACGGCGTGTCGATCTTCAGAGTGGAAGGTCCCGCAGACAGCGCCATCGAGACTGCGGTCGAGCCGGCCGCCGCTGTCGCTCCAAAAAAGAGCGTGGTGAAAAGCGAGGCGAGCAAGGTGAAGGCGCCCAACAGGCGGGCCGCCTTTTCAGAACGGGCTCCATTTGCATGCGACCACGCGTGGTCCGCCGAAGGTGCCGTCTCTGGATCTATCACCGTCTCCGCTACCGCCCCGAGTTCCGACCATTCCGCTTCGCGGCAGCGCGCCTTCGAGCTTGGTCGAGCCTCCTAAATAGTAGCCCTGGGCGAGCAAAGCAGGAGAGACCGCTGCAGCGTGGTAGCGGGCCATCCCACTGGCCCAGGTTCACCTAAGCTTGAATCGTGGACATACTCTTCGGCACCCATCCAAAGTTCATCGAACATGATGCGGGAAGCGGCCATCCGGAGCAACCCGCACGTCTTGATGCCGTCTTGGCAGGCGTCGAAGAGTCCGGCGTTCGCGAAGGAATAGGGTTCTTTGCGCCCGAGCCGGCAACGATGGCGGACTTGCACAGAGTTCATGATCCCGCATACGTGGATGCGTTGAGGCGTTTTTGCCTCATGGGAGGCGGCCGGCTGGACCCCGATACGGCCGTTTCGGTGGCATCCTGGGACGCCGCGCTGTTGGCCGCCGGGAGCGGTTTGGACGCCGTTCGCCGCCTGCGGGCCGGCGAGGCTTCGGCGGCGTTTCTTGCGGTGCGGCCGCCCGGGCATCACGCGGTCGCGGACCGGGCTATGGGGTTCTGTCTGATAAACAACG
>JAKAOC010000292.1 GCA_021823385.1 Actinomycetes bacterium | reverse complement strand
CGCCGAGCTGGTCTCGAGGATGGTTGGGTACATGGGTGTGCATGTGTCCCTGGTCCGAGAGCCCGACGCCGCATCGCTGAAGGCGGCCCTGGCCCATGGTGCCTTTACCATGGCCATCACCAGCGAGGACATGACACTCGGACCGGCGGCCCTGGCCGATTCTTATCTGACACGGTCTTCGCCGGCAACCGACATCGCTCCACTGATTCCGGTGGACGCCTCCGCTATCGTTGCCCAGGCTGGAACAGACATATATCCTGTCGCCTCTGCCAAGGTCTTTGCATCCGTGGACTCGCTGATCTGGCAACAAATGGCTACGTTCCCGCTCTTGGCGCCGCCTGTGGGGGTTACCTTGTCGGGGCAGGCACCCACTCCCACGCAACTCGCCGCTTTGTTGCAGCTCGCGACTTCGGGCGGCTTCGAGAGCTCCCAGCCGCGCGCCTACCCGCGCTGAGCCGGCGGAGATTCCGGATCCGTACCGGGATGGATTTCGAAGCAGGCGCCACTTGCGGCCAGGCGGGTACGCATCACCTCGAATGCTTGCGGTGAGCTGTCGACGAGGATGAAGGCCCTGCCCAGGGCAAATGCGGCTTCACCAGTTGTGCCGCTACCTGCGAAGAAGTCGAGCACGGTGTCACCTGGCCGGGTTGAGGCCGCGATCATCCTGCGCAGGATGCCCAAGGGTTTTTGGGTGGGGTAACCCGTCTTTTCGCGCCCGGTCGGGGAGACGATGGTATGCCACCAGACGTCGGTGGGGAGTTTCCCCAGCGCGGCTTTTTCGGGAGTGACCAGGCCCGGTGCCATGTACGGCTCTCGCTCCACCTCGGCTGCGTCGAAGTGATATTTAGCCTTGTCCTTGACGTAGACCAGAATGTTGTCGTGCTTGGCCGGCCACCGCGACCGCGGCCGGCCGCCGTAGTCGTAGGCCCAAATGATTTCGTTCAAAAAGTTGTCGCGCCCGAAGATCTTGTCGGCGAGCACCTTGGCATAATGAACCTCGCGGTAGTCAAGATGCAGGTAGAGGGAGCCGCGGGCGTCGAGCAGGCGATGCGCCTCGAGGATGAAGGGCTCGATGAATGCGCCGTAGTCGTCGATCGAGTCCTGGTAGTGCATTCGCGATACAACCTCGCTCGAGTAGCGGCGCCCCTTGAACCCGGTGCGGTCGCCGTCCTCGTCGGGCACGGTTCTGATGGAGTTGCGCGCCTGGCGTCTACCGGTATTGAAGGGCGGGTCGATGTAAATCATCTGGGCGCATTCGTCCGCCAGTTGGCCCAGCACTATCTCGCTTGGACCCAGGATTACTCGGTTGGCTGGGGGTTCGATCAACTCTGGTGCCTTTTCCCTGTTGCGACGCTATCTGCCTTCGGCCGCGTAAAAGGGCCGGGGGCCGCCGGCGCGTGCTTCGCGCGGGCGAGGATGATCATCCACGGTGAAGAGGTGTTCGAACGTAAGGGTCAGATTCGGGTTATAGAAGGGGTCCGCTTCCAGGACCTGCGGCGACCAGCGTTTTTGCAAGTACGCTACCTCAGCTTGCTCCCGCTCCAGGGCTTCGCCCTCAGTGGGAGGTTGGCGCGTGATGGTCTCGTGGTGGATGAGAAGTGCTTCGGGGGCAAAGACGTTGACGTAGCCGGCTTCCTGCGCTCGCAGGCAGAGATCGACGTCGTTATAGGAGACGGCAAGGTTGGCCTGGTCCATTCCTCCGAGGCGGTCGAATAATTCCGAGCGGATCGCCAGCGCGGCTCCGGTGAGCGCCGATACCTCGCGAGGGTAGATCAGATAGCCCTGGTAGCCGGCCTCCCGCGCGTCGGACCCGACAAAACTGTGCGCCGCGACGCCGGCCACTCCGAGCACCATGCCCGCATGCTGCACCCGCGCCGCGCCGGGATAGAGAAGCTTTGCGCCCACGGCACCGATTACCGGATGGTCCAAATAGCAGCACAGATCTTTCAGCCACGCCGGAGAGATCACCTCGGTGTCGTCGTTTAGGAGAACGAGATGCTTGCCGGCGGCCTGGGCGGCAAGGCCGTTCACGAGGCCCGCGAAGTTGAAGCCCGGATAGCGGCCGGCCGAGCTTGCCACCATCCGCACTGGCCCTTTGGCGCTCATCTCCTCGGCTAGCTCGGCTAGCTCGGCCGCTCGCGGGCCGTTCACGTCCAGCAGGACCTCGAAGTCGGGGTGGTCCGTGAGCGAGAGGATCGACTCGATGCAGCGGCGCACTATTTCCGGCCGCGCCGCCGTAGGAATCAGCACGGATGCCCGACTGCCGGTCGGGCGCTTGGCGCCGAAAAAACGCTCGGCATAGGCAGGTGCCCGATCCAGCAACTCGCACCCCGGCAGGGCGGGGGCGGGATGCTCATCGCCGGCCAGATGGTGGAGGACTCTGGGAATGTGGATGACTGAGGCGTCGGGAACGAGTCCGGCCAAGGCGAGAGGATCGACCTGAGCGTCCCGAAGCGCGCTGCCCGCGAGTTGCGGCGCGATGCTTGCCGACCGGCTGAGGAAGTCGCGCGACAAAAGAAACAAGGGGCTGAAAGACGGCTTGAAGAATGGAGAGTGGGGCAGCCCATCCTCATCGATCAGGTCGTTGTCGGCATATATGAGTTGGGCTCCGGGGTGGCGGGCAGCCGCGATTTCGTATTCCGCGATTGCATAGGGGGAGAGAGAATCCCCTGCCCGGATGGCGGCGACCCATGTGCGGGGCTGGAGTGGCTCGTCCGAGGTGATGAAGGATGTCCGTCGCGCCAGCGCCGCATGCAGCCAGGGGTCGAGCATCGTGGAAAAGGCGCTTCCGGCTGTGACCCTTTGTGGTGCCGCGGACTGGCCCAGGAGGCTCACGGCGGTTGCCTTGGCGGCTTCGGGGGTTTCGGGGGTCCCGCAGACCAGCACTTCGATCCCAGGGCTGCCTTGAGGAGGAAGCACCGGCGAGGCCAGCGATTCCAGTCTGCGGGCGAATTGCCAGGCTTCGTATCCGCCGACATGTGCCGCTTGGCTCGCCGAGAGCCCTGACTCCACCTTCGAGGACAAGACCTTCCATAGGGCGTCCGGAAGGGGAATTAAGCGGACCTTGGGCCGCACGGGTTGCGTCCGGCCACGTAGGCCGATGACCAGCCAGATGCGCAGGGAGTCGGATGGAACGGTGATGACGCCACGCCACTGCCCTCGCTTGGCGGAAAGAAGCGTCGCTTGCGCGTCGAGGCCAATGGCGCGCTGCATGCCGGCCGCTGCGGCGGCGACCTGGCCAGATACGCCCGGCTGGAGGATCACGAGATAGCGTCCCTGAGGAATCTTGGGCCTGATGCGGACGGCGAGTGCGTCCGGGCCGCTCAGGAAGCCCCCGGAAGCGGAGTGGATGGTGCCCGGGCCGGGCTCAAGAGCCAGGAGGCGCCCGCCGATGATGGACCGAAAACCGACCGCGGCCTTGGCCAGGATTGCCAAGGCCCTGCTCGCTCGTTTGCTGGACGTCCCGGTCATGGTGCTGACCAAGCCTAACGGCTGAATACTCGGTGGCCAGAAGGCAACCAAGCCGGATTGTGCTTCGTTGTGCGCGCAATTGCCGTGTGTCAGGCGGTCCTCAGGCTTCAGTCTGCGTTTCGCATGAAGCTCATGAGCTGTGCAAACGTTTGCACAACTTCTGGTCTTCTGGTAGGCTGCCGATTATGAACGAGAAGCGCAGGCGTTGGGTGGGAATGCCGTTGCGTCGGCATGAGGATGTGGCGTTCCTTACGGGCGCTGCCCGCTACGTGGCCGACCTGGGCGCAAAGGGAGCTTTGCACATGCGCATCGTGCGCTCCAACGCCGCGCACGCTCGGCTTCGATCCGTCGACGGGTCCCCCGCATTGGCCGTGCCGGGTGTCGTCGCCGTGTACACCTCCGCCGATCTGGCGGGTTCAGCGGGAAAACTTCCAACCCAAGCGGCTCCGGGGGCGGATATCACCCCCGTGCCCATAACCCTCTTGGCGCAAGGGAAGGTCCGCTTCACGGGTGAGCCGGTTGCTGTGGTCTTGGCGGAGAGCGAGGCGCTTGCCGAGGACGCCGCCGGCATGGTTGAGGTTGACTACGACTGGCTCGATCCGGTCGTCAGCCTGGAGGATTCCCGCTCGGGCCGGATCCTCCTCCATGAGGAGTTGAGCACCAACCGTGTTCTGTTCTGGCGCGGGGGGAGCGGTTCGTTCGAGTCGGCCAGTGCCGAGGCGGACACCGTGGTGAGGGCGGCCTTCCGGATTCCCCGCCTGGCGGCGGCGCCAATGGAACCCCGGGGCTGCCTGGTCAGTTTCGACCCGGAGTCCGGCGCGTTCGACATGTGGGCTTCCGCCCAGGATCCGCACC
>JAKAOC010000291.1 GCA_021823385.1 Actinomycetes bacterium | reverse complement strand
AAGCGGTGCGCGCCGAACTCCCCCACTATTGCGCCCCCCGAGGGATGCAGGTGGCGGCAAGCCTGCCCAAGACGCCGCTCGGCAAGATCCAGAAGCGCCTGTTGCGTGAGGAGCTCTCCCGCTAGCGGCTGGAGGCCACCAGTGCGCCGCCGTCGACCACCAGCACCTCGCCGGTGATCCACGACGCCAGGTCGCTTGCCAGGAAGAGCGCGGCGCCGGCAATGTCGGAGGGCTCGCCTATGCGGCCCATGGGAAGCCGGGCGCTCACCCGCTCCTCGTTCTCCTCCCAGAGCGCGCGGGCAAAGAAGGTCCTCACCAGGCCCGGCGCGATTGCGTTCACCCTCACCTGGGGCCCGAGCTCGTTGGCCAGCTGGCGGGTCAGGTGGATCACCCCGGCCTTGGAGACGTTGTAATAGCCGATCCCCGGCTCGATGCTCAAGCCTCCGATGGAGGCGATGTTGATGATGCTTCCGCGCTGACCTCCTTGGAAGCCGAGGCGCACAGCCGCCTGGCTCCACAGGAGCACCGCTCGCAGGTTCACCTCGACGATCTTGTCCGCACGCGAGGCGTCCAAGCCCATGAGCGGCCCGAAGTAGGGATTGGTGGCGGCATTGTTCACCAGCACGTCCAAGCCCCCAAAGCGGGACACCGTTTCGCTCAGGACCCGCTCGGGCTCCTCGATCCCTCCGGCGTTGGAGGCGATCACCTCCACGGCGCCATTGCCCGTCGATTCGCGGATCTCGGCAGCCGCCTCCTCGAGTGCATCGATCTTCCTGGAAGTGAGCATCACCTTGGCGCCGGAGGCGGCAAAAGCCTGCCCTATGGCCCTGCCGATCCCGCGTGATCCTCCGGTGACCAGTACCGTCTTGTCGTCGAAGCGCATATCCATGTCCTAAAGTTATGCGAACCGCCCACCCACGCGCCCGGATAATGGCGATTCACCGTTCCCCCAATGACTCGGCGGCCGTCGGCAATAGATTGGTCCTTGCCGAATCCGCACAAAACCGCGCCAGGCCGGGCCGCCTGGTCGCCTGCCAGGGAGCCAGCTTGGGAGCCAACCGCCTTTCCGACTCGACCAGCGCCTACCTGCGCCAGCACGCCGATAACCCGGTCGACTGGTGGCCGTGGTGTGACGAGGCATTTGAAGAGGCGCGCAGGCGGGACGTGCCGGTGCTGCTCTCGATCGGATACGCCGCATGCCATTGGTGCCACGTCATGGCGCACGAGTCCTTCGAGGACCCGGAGCTGTCCGCGGTCATTAACCGGGGTTACGTCGCCATAAAGGTGGACCGCGAGGAGCACCCCGACGTGGACGCCGTCTACATGGAGGCGGTCCAGGCCATGGCCGGGAGAGGTGGCTGGCCCCTCACGGTCTTCCTGACGCCGGATGGCCTCCCCTTCTACGGCGGAACCTACTTCCCGCCGCACGAAGGCGCCGGCGTTCCCAGCTTCCGTCGCCTGCTGGACGAGATCTCCCGCGTTTTTGCCGAATCCCGCGACGAGGTGGAGGAACAGGGGATCACGCTGCAAAAGGCCATCTCGGCACGTACCTCGGTGCCCGTTTCCCCACAGGAGTCCTCCATCGATGCCAAGGAGACGGCCAAGGCGCTGGAGGAGGCCATCCTGGCCACCCATGATCCGGAGTGGGGCGGGACCGGCCGGGCCCCCAAGTTCCTGCAGCCGCACCTGTGGATGGCGGCTCTCGACCTCCACCTGCTGGACCCCAGCCCCCGGCTGGCCGAGGCTTTGAACACCACTTTGGACGCCGCCGCGGCAGGGGGCGTCTACGACCACCTGGCCGGCGGCTTTGCGAGATACTCGACGGACGCCTTCTGGATGGTGCCTCACTTCGAGAAGATGCTCTATGACCAGGCTCTCAACGCGCGGCTTTACCTGCGGGCGCATGTGGCCACCGGAAACCCCGACTATCGCCAGGTGGCCCTGGAGACGATCGAGTTCACCTTGACCAACCTTCGCGAGCCCGGCGGACTCTTCGCTTCCAGCCTCGACGCGGACTCCGAGGGCGAGGAGGGAAGCTACTACATCTTCCGCCGCGAGGAGATCGAGGACGTACTCGGTGAAGCCGCCGAAGAGTTCATCGCCCATTACGGCGTGACCAAGGCCGGCAACTTCGAAGGCCGCAACATCCTCCATCGCACCCGCCGAGGAGAGCTGCGCCGCACGGAATCGCTGGAGCGCTCCCGGCGCGAACTCCTCGCCTACCGTGAGGCGCGCGTGGCCCCGGGCCTGGACGCCAAGGCCGTGGTGGAGTGGAACGCCATGTTCATAGCCACGCTGGCCGAGGCGGGTTTCCGCCTGGCGCGCCCGGATTACCTCTCGCTGGCGGCCGTAAGCTTCGACCTTTTGCACGAACGGGCCCGGTTCGCATCCGCTCCCCGGCGGCTGGCGGCGGAGCAGTCACCGCCGGCTGTGCTCGCCGACCACGCTCAGATGATCAGCGCGGCCCTGGCGCTGGCGCAGTTCGCCGGCGAGCCGCGCTTCCTGGAGGCGGCGGTCAACCTTTGGGCGCAACTCGCCGAGAGCTTCGAACGAATCAGCGGCGCCTTCGTTTCGACCGCGAAGCGTTCGACCGGCCTGATAGCAAAGGTGCCCGACATATTCGATACGGCCTACCCTTCTGCGAACTCGACGCTGGCCCGAGCGGCCTTCGACCTCTCGGTATTGACCGGCGACGAAACCTACTTTGCGACCATGCAGGAGCTCCTATCCGGCCTGGGCGAAAACCTGTCCGCCCATGCCATCGCCTTTCCCAGCCTTGCAGCGCTCGTCGCCGTCGCCGGGGCGGGAAGTGCGGAACTCGTCATCCCGGGTAGATCCGAGGAGCTGCTCGGCGTCGCACGACAGACCTACCTGCCCAATCTGTTCCTGCTTTATGGCCCGCCGGCACCCGGACCCTTGTTTGACGGGCGCGAGGAGGGCAAGGCCTACCTTTGCCGCGACTACGCCTGCCTTGCCCCGGCGAACTCCGCCGCCGAGCTGGCCGCTCAAATCGAGCGGGTCGGCGCCGAGATGCGCGGTTAGGTTGAATTCGGTATGCAGGCACACGGCCAGATGCGCGCGGCGGAGCTGAGATGAGGAGACGGGAGCGGGACAGTCGTCCCCAGTCAATGCCCTTCGTCGTGTTGGGACACCTGGGAGCCGAGCTATTCGTGCTCAATCTGGGAACCAAAAGGGTCAATCGTGTCGAAGGCGCCGACCTCGCCACCGCAACCCGCACCGCCACCTTCGAGCCGATGCTTCTGACCGGGCTGGATCGGCACCACCTTCTCGACCAGGGCAGGCCGGAGCTCCTCTTCGGTGCACACTTCGAGCGGAGCGGCCAGGCGCCTCCCAAGCGGCAGCTGCGTACGATGCTCGATGACAACTGCGTTCCGGAAGGTATGTACGTGCTCGGCTCCCCGGGGCCGTCGGTCGCCTATGCGAGCCTCGACGGGAACCGCTCCTCGACGGCGCTGGTTCACCTGCACAAGCGCTTTGCCATCCAGCGAAATACCCGCACCGGCAAGCTGAACGCGCTCTTCCCAAAGGACGGAGCCGTCCTCTCCTATCCCCTGCTGGACTCGCGTGCCGTGGCGACCTTTCCCCGGGAGCTCGAGCGCAGCGACAGCATGCGTGAACTCTCCGAGTTCCTCGGATTCCGGCCTGGATACCTGCTCATCGCGCTTGCTAAAGTTCATGGCGGCTACTGCAAGAAGGTCGTCGTGAGCATCCTCCCAGAGCTCTGAGGTGCCGGGCGGCCCGCGGCGGCCTCCGACCCGCCCCAAAGGAGCGCCTAATGCCAAGGAACACATATCACCCCGCCTTCGTGGACGCAATGGCGGACCTGGAGACCCTCGAGCCGGACATCCGCTCGCAAATCGAGGCGGTGGCGGCCAAGACGGGCTTCATTCCCAACGTCTTTCTCAAGCTGGCATTGAGGCCCGCCGAGTTCAGAGCCTTTTTCGGCTACTACGACGCGCTGATGGCCAAGGAATCCGGGCTCACCAAGGCTGAGCGGGAGATGATCGTCGTGGTCACCTCGGCGGCCAACAATTGCCTCTATTGCGTAGTCGCACATGGCGCCGTACTTAGGATCTACTCGAAGAACCCTCGCCTCTCGGACCAGGTGGCGACCAACTACCTGATGGCGGAACTCTCCCCACGTCAACGGGCAATTTGCGACTTCGCCCTAAAAGTCGCCCTGGAAGCCCATGCGGTCGGCGACGAGGACTACGGCGAGCTGCACGAGATCGGCTTGAGCGACGACGACATCTGGGACGTCGGCGCCATAGCCGCCTTCTTCGCACTTTCCAACCGCGTGGCGGGATTTACCGGCATGACCCC
>JAKAOC010000290.1 GCA_021823385.1 Actinomycetes bacterium | reverse complement strand
TCTTCGGTGCTTCCATCTGTTCTTCCTCCTACTCGTTTTTCGCGATCTCAATGGGGTTGAATCCAAAAAGAGATGCTGCGGTCTTCGTAAAGAGCGCGTCTATGTCGTGTTCGGACGCGTTCGGTAGTGCTTCGCGGATCGGTAGGCTGCTCTGGCGGTAGGTCAGGGCTCCTTGCAGGTGCGGCCAGTCACTGCCCCACAGAAGCCTGGAAGGGCCGTACTCGCGATATAGTCCCGCCATTAGGTTCCACATGTCCTTGAAGGGGAACTCTCCTTCGGACAGTCTATCGACCGCTGATAGCTTCATATAGATGTTCGAGTGCTTAGCCAGGTCGTACAAGGGCGGAGCGTACTCGGGCTGAAAAGTCGGAGTACACCGAGCCATATGGTCGATAATTATTGTTAGGTCGGGGTGGGCGGCAGCGACTTGTTCGACAAGTGGAATCTGGCAGGCATCGATGAGCATGTCAACGGGTAGGTCGAGTTCGGCAGCAGTTTCCCAAGCCTGATGGGCAGACGGCCAGGACAGCCAGTTCGCGGGTGCGTCGCCGAGGGCCACGACACGGAACGCCGCGGTTAGTGGATCGGCTGCGAGTTCGCGGAGTTCTCTTGTCGCTCGGTCCCTTCGGACGTTGACCGATGGTACCACTCGGGCGTGGCCCTTCAGAGCAGCGGCAACATCGTACACGTATGCGTGGTCATATCCGTAAATTCGTGGCTGGATAAGCACAACATCTCTCAAATTCGCGCCTGCAGCACTGGCGCAGAAATCGTTGATCGTGGCTTCTTCGGCTGGGTGGCTGAGCCCATCGTGGGGACAGAACGGATATCTGAGTATGTCACCTGACCAGACATGGACATGTGCATCGATGATGGGATGGAGCGGTTCCCTTTCCGACCTGGACTGCAGCGCAGGCACTAGAACCCCGTCATCCGAGCACTCGAAAGACCGTGTCCAGTAGATCCTGCTGGGCAGCAGCTTGCGCACTCGACGCCAACGCCGCGCGCGGCGGCCTGAGCATTCCATTCGCCACTAGCTCGACGCCGCTCCTATAAACCGAGATCGGACGCATGAGAGCCTGAGCATCGGAACGAAGATCACCGTCGAGCACCACAATGTCGGCGGACTTCCCCGGAGCGAGACTGCCAATATTGTTATCGAGGCCCAAGGCCCGCGCGGGTTCGCCGGAAACCAAAGAAATGAGCTCTTCCGCCGAAAGGTTCCACCTGGCGCGACCCTCGCACAAGAACTGGGTGAAGGCGCCGACCGCAGGGCCGAACCCGTCACTGGTCAGGTAGAGGCCCACACCTCGAGAGCGCAGCGGTTGCAACAGGTCCCAACGCGTCTCGGGTTGGGAGCTGTAATCGTCACTGGCTTCTACCGCGCCGTCGGTGGCCAAGAGATCCCGGAGGGCACCCTCGATGTTGAGGTCTATCCAAACTTTCTGGTCGACCATGGCCTCGACCGTGTCCATGTCCACATATACGGTCGCCGGTGCTGCCCCGAGCCAGTTGCAATGGGCCACTATGTCTATGCCTGCACGAACGGCGCGGCTGATTCCCTCCGTGGCGTTGGCGTGACCGATGACGAACTTCCCGAGGCGATGCGCGTCACGTATGGTCGCTTCGAGTTCTTCCTGCGTGTATTGCGGTTTGCGACGGTTGGACGTTGGGTCGGTCGCTCCTCCAGTGACCATGATCTTGATGAAAGCGGCACCGTCAGCTACGACGGTCCTGACCGCTTTAATCATTTCCGCGGTGTTATCCGCTGCCGTTCCAAATGACTCTCCGTGGCCGGCGGTAGTCGTGATCGCCGGACCAACGGCCAGAACTCGGGGTCCCACGGCGAATCCGGCATCCACTAGAGCGGCGACTCGCAGTGCCAGGCCCGCCTGCGAACCGGCGTCGAGGATGGTCGTTACTCCTGAGAGCAAAGCGGAGGCTCCTGAAGCCAGTCCCCAGGCGACGATTCCGATGGAGTCCACCGTGTCGGTAGCCTTGTCGATGTTCGGATTGGCACCCAAGCAGAGGTGAGCGTGGGCGTCGATCAGGCCCGGCACTATGGTCTGATTCCGGAGATCGAGAAACGTGTCGGGTACCCCGTGAGTACTCACAAACTTGTCCCATGGCTCCACAGCGACAATCAGACCCTGTTCAACGAGGAGGGCGACGTCTTCTTGAGCGGGAGCGCCGGTCCCGTCCAAGAAGATGCCGCATCGCAGAAGACGTTGGTCAGTTGGTTCGGTCACCTTCGGCATTCCTTTAAGTATCCCGCTCTGGGGAGAAAGAATCGTCGTCATGTTGGGCCGGATCTGCACGGGGACGTAAATGCTCGCCACCGTCCAGAGGGATAATCGCACCAGTCATGTAGTCGAACTGCCCATCCATAATGGCGGTTACCGCGCGCGCCACCTCTTTAGTCGAACCGAAGCGCCTCATTGGCGTTGGGCGGGAGTCGACTCGGTCGACGGCGGGTTCCGTGAAATCATCAGCAGCTATGGGACCCGGCGACAACATGTTCACGGTCACTCCGATGCCCGCCAACTCGCTTGCGAGCTGGCGAGTGAGGCCCGCGAGCGCCACCTTGCTCACTCCATAGGCGCCGGTACCCAAGGTAGGAACCAGTCCCTGGATGGAACCAAGAAGAACTATTTTCGGAGCGCGTGACCCCTTCAAGAGGGGGAGAAACTCCTGGACGCAGATTAGGGCACCGGTGAGGTTGACATCTATTAGCTGGCGCCAAACGCGAAGGTCGATCGAGGCTAGTTCCCCGGCCACGCCGATACCGGGTGATCGCGATGTGACGGCGGCGGCATGAACCAGCCAATCTACGTGACCGTAGGTCGCCGCGACCCGCGTGGCTACCGCAGCAACCGCCGCGTGATCGGTAATGTCAGCACGAAACGTCTCACCAACGCCCACCTCGGGATCGACACTATCGATGGCTACGACGACCGAGCCGCGCCTGATCAACTCGGCACAAATCGCGGTGCCGATGATCCCGGCGGCCCCGGTCACTACAGCGACATTTGAAAGCTCCGTCATCTGGACGCCGGCTTTATAACATTGCGCCTAAGCTCCGCTTCGTAAGCGAATACCGCTCCTAAGCCGCCAGTATGAACAAATACGACCCTCTCTTCAGGTTCGGGAGGCCGCTCTTGGAGATCCTCCAACATTCCGGCAAACCCCTTCGCCGTGTAGACGGGATCGAGGATCAAACCCTCCAGTCGCGCCGCCGCCGATAACGCCTTCCAGCTCTGAGTGCTTCCCACGCCATAGGCCGGTCCGCCAGTGGGATGGATGACGATGTCATCTTCTGCCAGCGGATTGGAGAGTCCCAGGGCAGAAGCAGCCGCCGAAATAGCCTTAAGGAGACGTCCCTCGATGCCGCTCTGGGTGGGGCGCCAGTCGAGTCCTATCACCTCCCAAGGAAGGCCCAACAGTCGCGACCCAAGTAAGAATCCACCCAGGACAGCACCTTCTGAGGTCACGTACATCCTGGTCGGGGTCGTGAGCGAATCCGCCACCTGGCCATATAGCTCAAGGGTGGCACCAACGTAAGCCACTACCGAGAGGGCGTGCAGCGAACTCTCCAAAATATATGGCCGTCGCCCCGCAGCTCGCAGGCGCTCCGCTTCGGCGTTCATACTTGCGCTTGCTGACGTCCTGTCCTGCATGTCGGGATCGGAGTCAATCCAAACGGTCTTTCCCCCGAGCACCTCGTGGAGCAGAGCGTTTCCATTGGAACGCGCGGCGGGTCGGCGCTGCAGCACGATTACCGCGTCCAAGCCAACTTTATTCGCGGCGGCTACGCATTGAACGGCGTGGTTGGACTGCTCGCCTCCACCGCCGGCGATGATCACGTCGCAACCTTGGGCGACGGCCTCTCCGAGAATGAACTCCATTAGTCGCGACTTGTTACCGCCAAGAGCGAGCCCGGTGAGGTCATCGCGTTTGACCAATAATTCTTGGACACCTGCCAAGGCGGCGAGACGAGGGACCGATTGCAGTCCAGTGGGTAGCACGGCGAGACGTTGGCGCGGAAGAGAATCGATTCTCTTCCGCAACTCCTCAGCGCTAACCATCGGCGCGATCATTTGGCATCGTTGATGATGGGTAGGCGGGCGATCGCAGAGATCTCGACGCTGAAATCGGATCGACCTAGGGCCGCCACCTCCACGGTCGTGCGAGAAGGGTACGGGTGACCCTGGAAGAAAGCCCGATAGGCCGTGTCGATGTCATCTATGAGGGCAATGTCAGTCAGATATACCGTCGTCGAAACGACATCTGCGAGCGAAGCTCCGGCACTCTCCAGGGTGTTTTCTAAATTCCCAAGCACTCTTGTAGCCTGTTCGG
>JAKAOC010000289.1:2989-4358 GCA_021823385.1 Actinomycetes bacterium | reverse complement strand
CAAGTGACGATCAGCGCTAGAAGATCTCCTGCTCCCAGTGGGCCTCCGCACGGAGCTTGGGCTTGAGAACCTTTCCGCCCGGGTTGCGAGGCAGGCCGTCTTGACGCACCCAGACGTACTGGGGCACCTTGAAGTCGGCGAGCTTGGTGCGTGCGAAGGCGACCATTTTTGCGGTGTCGAAGGGAACCCCCGGAACCGGCACCACCACTGCGCCCACCTTCTCCCCCATCATCTCGTCCGGCACTCCGATGACCGCCACCTCGAGCACTCCCGGATATTCGGCCAGCACGTTTTCGACCTCTACGCAGTAGACGTTTTCACCGCCGCGGTTGAGCATGTCCTTCTTGCGGTCCACTATCGTGACCAGGCCACCCTCGATCCGGGCCATGTCCCCGGTGTGCAGCCACTTGTCCACGAAGCTCTCCCGGGTCTCCCGCTCCTTGTTCCAGTAGCCCATCGCGACGTTCGACCCACGGATAAGCAGCTCGCCCACCCCGGTATGAGGGTCGGGCTCCAGGAGGTCGACCTCGGTGATCGGAACCGGGAAGCCGACCGACTCCGCGTGGTCCGCCGCGAATTCATGCGGCAGGAAAGTTGCGACCGAGGCCGTCTCGGTAAGGCCGAACCCGTTGCCGACGCGGGCGTTGGGGAACGCCGCTATCAGCTTGTGCACCAGGTCGGGAGGCATTGGGGCACCGCCATAAAGCACGTACTTGACGCCCGAGGTGTCCAAGGCGGCGAACTCCGGCTGCACCAGGGCGTACCAGTAGAGGGCGGGAACGGAGACCACTGTCTCGATTTCACGAGTGGCGACGGCCTCGATAAGCGTCCTGATGTCCGGGACGGGCATGATGACCAGCCTGCCGCCGTTGCCCAGCGTTGGCACCATCTGGGCGATCGCCGCCGTCACGTGGAAGAGTGGCACCGTTACCAGGCTCACGGTGGGGCGCCTCTCGAGTGGAACCACCCGCATGACGTTCTCCATGTTGGCAAGGAAGTTCTCGTGCGAGAGCATCGCCCCCTTGGGAAAGCCGGTGGTGCCGCTGGTGTAGAAGATGGCGGCCATGTCTTCGCGGTGGGCTTCAAGCCGGCGGAGGGGTTGGCCGGAAGGGAGCTGCTCGCCCGGCCGGAAGACGTGTTTTGCGCCAGAATCCCCCACTACGTAATCGACTTCGCTCTCGGTGAAGCGCGTGTTGATCGGCACGACCGCGGCCCCGGCAAACAGGGTGCCAAAGAAAGCCACCACGAAATCGTTGCCATTGGGAAGCATCAGGCCCACACGGTCACCCGGCTCGACCCCGGCCGCGGCCAGGCCCCCCGCCACCCGCTCGGCGCCGGCCAGCAACTCGGCGTAAGTAAGCCTGCCACC
>JAKAOC010000289.1:0-2979 GCA_021823385.1 Actinomycetes bacterium | reverse complement strand
CAGGGCCAAAGCGTCGGCGTGACCGGCCGCAGCTGCGACCAGCAGATGCACCAGAGACTCCGGCAGATCCTCATAATGAAGGACCCCGGAGTCATCGCGATAGATTCCGGACTCGTCGAATGCGGGCCTGTCGGAATGAATTCCTTCTCGCTCGATCACGGCTGCACTCCTAGCGCGGCGGCCGCGCCAGGCGGCGACCGGATGTGACAAAGGACGTTACCGGCCGGTAGCTTATAGCCCCCACCCTCGGCGGTCAAGGTGGCCCCCGCCACGAGCGGGCCGCTGGATTCCGTGCCTCGGTTGGGCCGGATCCGCTCAAATCATTGTGGCCCTCCACCAAGATTCCGGGCCTCTTCTCGTTAGTATGTACTCAGTGCATGACCGGGCCTTCCCGGCCGCGGACGCCCGCCAACAGGGTCTCCGCATCGAAACCGAAACCGGCGGGCGCAGGCAAATGGCCGAGAACAGGGGTTCTGCAGGGACCAGGCTCACCTTGAGGGAGGTATTGGCCCAACCATCGCTAGGGTTGCGGCTCGTCACCTCCGACGAGGGTGCGCTGGACCGCCTGGTCACGGGGGCACACTCATTCGAGATATCGCGCCCCACTCGATGGTTCTCGGCGCACTGGCTTGCCCTGACCACCGGTCTGCGCCTCAAAGGCCGTCCCGCCGAGCAGAGGGACTTGATCCGGGAGCTGCACAACGCCGGGATCACGGCGCTCGGCTTTGCGCTCGATGTCAACTTCCGCGCGGTTCCTCCGGGTCTGCTCGACGCTGCGGCGGAGTTCGGCCTTCCCGTCTTCACGGTGCCCTTCGCGACCGGCTTCGCCGAAATTATCGCCTTTGTCAATCAGGCACTCCTCTCTCCGAATGTCAACGCGCTTCGCCGGTTCGTGTCGGCGCAGGACTACCTGCTCGACGCCCTTCTGAGCGCCGACCCTCTAACAGCGCTCCTGGAGCGCCTCGCCCCCTTGGTCCCCGCCTCGGTCGCCCTGCTCGAGGCCGGCGGTGGCGAGGTCCTGGCAGCCAGCGAGACCATGGATGCCCGCCTGCTTGCCGAGATCCGCGAGTGTATCGAACGCCAGACTCCGCCGACCGCCGCCCCGGTGGGCCGCGGCGCAACGCGGCTTGGCGAGGGGTCCGACTCGGGGGCCCCAGCGCTCACGCCCCTGATCGAGTTCGACAGCACCCACGGGCCCGGCCTGGCCCTGGCCGTGCAGCCGCCGAGCCGACCGGCCACCTGGCTCGCACTGGTGGGAACCGCGGGTTCGGGAGAGGCCGACTTCCAGCTTGCCGTTCCCCTCGTGCGCTCCGCCGGCCATATGCTCGCCATCGCGCTCGAGACGCGCAGCGACCGCCGAGCTGAGAGGAGAGCCGTCGAAAGAGCCCTGGTGGCAGAGGTTTGTGGACTACGGGCGGCCAAGGCGCCGGCAGGGAGGAGCGCCCGGCCCCAGTTGGAGCGGCTCATCTCGCTTGGCATCGACTTCAGCGCCCCGGCGTGGGTGGTCTGCGCGTCCCCACTCCCGGCGGTGGCAGACGCCGAGCGGGAATTCGAGGCTCGTCTGGAGGATCTGGAGAACCGCCCGCCTTTGATCTGGGATATGAGCGCGGATGTGTTGGTGGCAATCCTGCAAGCCGAAGAGGAGGGGCTGGCCGAGCAGCTTGGGGACCTCACCGGGGGCCTCTACAATCTCGGCGTCTCCGCGGCCTGCCAAAGTTATTCGGCCCTTCCCGGTGCATATCGCGAGGCAAACGCGGCCCTGGCGGAGCTGGGTGCCTCCCCCGATCCGGATGCAACGGCGGGGGTTCTCCTCTTCGACGACGCCAGCATGACCACCTGGCTGATGGCCCAAGTTGACCTGCGCCGGCTGGCGGAGAAGCAGGAGCGGAGGCGCGCCCATCTCACGGTGGAGCGTCATGCCATTGCCACGCTGCGCTCGTATCTCGAGTGCAATCTCGACATCAACCTGGCGGCCGCCCAACTTGGGATACATCCCAACTCCATGCGATACCGCCTGCACAAGGTTCGCGAAACCCAGGGGGTGCGGCTCGAGGACTTCGCGGAGCTGGTCGACTTGTACCTGGCCCTCAAGCTCCTGCCCGGCGGCTGAGAACCCAGCCCTCCCCCGGCCGGGGGGTGGTAAGTCAACCCCGGGCACTACGGTGCTATCTTGGTCACAAACCCGACGCCGAGCAAAGGGGAACCGTGACCGAGACAGCTTTTTGGCATCCGTTCGCAAACATGGCGGACGTGACTCGCAGCCGCCTCACCATTACCGAAGCGAGCGGCAACTACGTTTACGACGATTCAGGACGCCAGTACCTGGATGCGACCGCCTCCCTTTGGTATGCCAATGTGGGCCACGGGCGCAAGGAAATAGCGGAAGCCATCGGCGCCCAGGCAGGCAAGCTCGCCGCTTACTCCACGTTTGCAGACATGACCAACGAGCCCGCCGAGCTTCTTGCCGCCAAGGTGGCGGCTCGAAGCCCCATGCCCGGATCGAAGATCTTCTTCGTCTCGGGTGGCGGCGATGCCATCGACACGGCCGCCAAGCTGGCCCGACGATACTTCCAGGAGCTCGGTCATCCCGAGCGCCAGATCCTCGTTTCACGGCAGGACAGCTATCACGGAACCCACGGCTTCGGTACCTCCTTGGCCGGAATGCCGGCCAATCGCGCCGGCTACGGCGACTTGATCAACTCGGTCGCCCAGATCGAGCGCGACAATCCCGAGGACCTTGCGGCCCTGGCCGAGAACATTGGCGGGGAGCATATCGCAGCGGTCTTCGTGGAGCCGGTGATCGGAGCCGGCGGCGTGCACCTGCCCCCGCCGGGCTACATCGAGCGAATCCGCGAGATCTGCACCAGCATCGGCGCCCTCCTGGTAATCGACTCGGTCATCTGCGGGTTCGGTCGCCTTGGCGAGTGGTTCGGACCTGAGCGTTTCGGCGTGGTGCCCGACATGATCTCCTTCGCCAAG
>JAKAOC010000288.1 GCA_021823385.1 Actinomycetes bacterium | reverse complement strand
CGAGCGCGGCGTTCTGGGCTAGGCGCAGAGCCAGGAATCCCCCCGCGGAGCTCCCGTTGGCGACAAAGGGCCTCGAGATGTCCCCGCTTTCCTCCAGTTCCCGAAGGGCCGATGCCACGTCGGCCACGTCGGCCAGCCCCCACCCACCTTCCAGGGCCCGCACGAAATCCATCCCGTATCCGCTGGAGCCGCGGAAGTCGGGGCAGGCGACAGCGAAGCCGAGGGAGCAAAAGAGGGCGATGCGGTGATTGAAGCGCACCTCGGCCTGGTCGTTCGGCCCTCCGTGAAGCACGACGACGGTACCCCGCGGCTCCTCCGTCCAGGGGCGGTACACCCGGGTGTTGATGCGCGCGGGCGGGAAACCCATCTCCTGAGCTTCAAAGGCCGGAGTTACCGTGACGCGGCTCCGGGGCTCGGAAAGCGGCGCAAGCTCGGCGTAGAGCCGGTGTCCGGCCACCAGCTTCTCTTTGACAAATCCCCGTCCGGGGTCTCCCGCTTCCACACCGGCGACGTCCACCATGGCGATGCGAGTCGGGGTCTTGGCACCTTGGCGAATCCCGACCAGCCTTGCGCCCACCAGGGCCGGCGCGTCGAAGAAGCCTTTGGCGATTTCGATGCCGGCCCCCTCGCCGCCCAGCCGGTGGTGCACCAGCCGGGCAAAGCCCGCTTCGCGGCGGAGCGCGAAGACGCCCTCACCTTCGGCGTCGAAGCACCAGGTCCGCTGCCCGATGCCCTGGTCGACGTTTCCGTAGTCATGGCCGGGGGTGCCCGTGACCGGCTCCTCGCCGTCGCCCAGGGGGTCGACGACGTGGATCCGCAGGTAGCCGCCCCGGCTGGAGATGAAGCCCAAGCGGGTTCCGTCGGGAGAGAAGGTGGGCTGGGAGTGCATCACCCCGTTGAGGGCGAAGATTCGGACGACCTTACCCTGGAAGTCGGTGACCACGATTGCCGAGCTCTGCCAGGGCATAACAGAGTCCCGCCAGTGCCGGAAGGCGGCCAGGCCCAGGGTGGCGCTGACGGCGGGATCGGCCACAAAGTAGTCCCCTCCGGGCAGCGAGCGCGGAGAGAACACCTCCTGGCACTCCTCAGGCCGGGCCGGGTCCTGGATCACCAGGATGCTTCTCTCGCCGGCGACGAGGGCGACGGTGTCGCCGTCGGGGGCGCGCACGACTTGGCTTACATCGGCGAATTGGCCCCAAGGGCGCGCTTCGGGACTGTCGAGGGGAAGGTGGAGAAGCCCGCCTTCCGGGGAGGTGTGGACAAGCCCTCCGCCACCTCCCAGCCAAGCGTGGCCGCCCACGCTTGCCGGGTATCCCATCGCCACCCGGTCGGTGGTTATGAGTGTTTCCACCCGCTCGATCAGGTCATAAAGGTGTATCCCCACCCTCCCGTCGCTGCGGGAGCTGAAGCTGAAAGCGCTCCCTCCGGGATGGGGGGTGACGTCTGCAAAGGTCCGAACCGGCGCCAGGGCAAGCGCGCGGGCGGCCGCCGGCCCCAGGGCCTCGTAGCCCCCGCCACCTTCGGGGCCGCTCACGACCCGCTGACCTCCAGCCGCGCGAGGCCGCGGACGGCCTCGATGATAGCGCAGTGGTCGAGCATCGCCCCTCCCGAGGCTTCGACCGCTCTCAGCATCTGGGTGGCCAGCGCCGTGAAGGGGAGGCTCACACCGCTGGAGCGCGCGAACTCGTCCACGATCCCGAGATCCTTCAGGTGCAGCTCCACCCTGAAGCCGGGCTGGTATTTGCGCTGAAGCATTTGGGCCGCTTTCACCTCCAGCAGCGTGGAGCCGGCTCGTCCGCCGGCCAGCGCGGCCAGCGCCTCGGGGACATCCACCTCCGCCCTTTCCAGAAGGGTGAGGCCCTCGGCCAGCGTGGCCAGGATGCCGGCCACCATGACCTGGTTGACCGCCTTCACCGCCTGCCCGGCTCCGGATCCGCCTACGTGGCGAACCGAGGTTCCCATGGCTCCCAGGAGCGGGGCGGCCCTGGAGAAGGCTCGATCGCCTCCTCCTGCCATGATGGAGAGGGTGCCGGCGATCGCGCCGGTGTCTCCGCCCGAGACCGGGGCGTCCAGCGCGTCGATGCCCAGCTCCTCGGCTCGCGCGCGGATCTCCCGGGCCAGCTCGGGCGTCTCGGTGCCCATGTCCACGAAGAGCGCTCCCGGCCGCATCGCCCCCAGAAGGCCCTCTTCCAGCACTACCCGGCGGGTTACGGCCGGTGTGGGGAGCATCGTGATCACCGCCTCGGCAAAGCCCGCAAGTTCGGCCAAGCCGGAGGCCGCCGATGCCCCGGCTTGCACCAACTCCTCCACCGGCCCTTGCGAGCGTGAAGCCACCATAAGCCGGTGTCCGGCGGCCAACAGGTTTTTGGCCATCGGCTTTCCCATCAGGCCCAGGCCTATGAAGCCGACTCTAAGGCCCGTTTCCGCGCCGGACGAAGAGGTCATTTCCACTCCTTGGGGACTCGCTTTTCTTGACGCCGGTCTGGTTGGAGACCGCGTCCGCCAGGCAAAGTCTAGGTCGGCGGCCCCTGCCGCGTTGGAGCGGTGGCGCTGGGCGGCTTGGCCGTGAGGTCGATATTTTCGCTCCGGTATATGGCATTACGTGTTTGTTTGGGTCCCCCGTACGAGGGGTTGCGGAATTTACGTGGAAATGGCGCGAGCGCCGCTTGGGCCCCTCCGTTGCCGGATCCCCAGGTCACTGAGCTAGTAGTAGGTTGCAACGTATTCAGGCGATTTCCAGGTATTTTCCCCCGAAGCCGCGTGCTTTTTGATGGCGGTGCATTTTCGGGAAAATGGTGTAAAGTCATCGCATATTTGAGAAGTTGCAGATTGATAGATGGCTTGGTTAGTGTCTTTGATAGATATGAATGGAGGGGTAGTGACCGTTGTGCCTAAAGAGGCCAAACCTGGATTAAAATCGGGAGGTGATTGAACCGTGCCGCGTAAGTCCGAGCGCGAATCCCTCGAATCCGCGATCGCCAAAACCCTGGAGATCGTAGGGGACTGGTGGACGCTTCTTATTGTCCGCGATGCCTTGATGGGCGTAAAGCGCTTCGACGAGTTTCACAGCCATCTGGGCATAGCTAGGAACATACTGTCGACCCGCATAAGGCGGCTCATCGATACGGGCCTCATGGAGAAACGACTTTACGTCGAACATCCGGCTCGTTACGAATACATTCTCACCCCAAAAGGTGAGGATATTTTCACAATTCTCGTAGCGGTTCGTGAGTGGGGCGAGCGCTGGTATTACGGTGGCGATGACCTGCCGTCGCGTGTCACCCACCTCGACTGCGGAGGAGAGACCGACACCGCTGTACGCTGCAAGTCCTGCGGAGAGGTCATCTCGTCGATGGCGGTCCTCGATATCCAATTCCAACCCGGTGGGGACGGTTCCGAATGGAGCTTCTGGCACGGGCGCCTGAAGGATTTCACCCGCTCCAACTAGCGGTTCCATTGCAGCGGGCGCTGGCGGCCAGCTAGTTTCGGAGTGTGCTTGCTCCCATCTTCGTGCACCAGGTGGCGCCGAGGACCTTCTTCCGCTCCAAAGCGGTCAAGGCCACTGCCGGAATCCGCCTCGAATTCTTTTTCGACCTAGTCGGGGAGCCCAAGCTTCCGCGGCGCGCCCTCCTCGCGGTCGTTCCCGCCCCCGACGCCCGGAGTGACGGCGGAGCGCTCTTCGGGGTGGCGGAGTGGGCCCGGCTGGAGGAGCTGGGCAACGACCGCTATCGCGCCGCCTGGACCCCGCCGATGCCCGGGGAGTACGTGCCGGTAGTGGTGGCCTGGATGGATGAGCTGGGCCGCTTGACTGAGCTGGCCGAACGCAAGCGGGCCATCGGGGAGTCCTGCGACCTCGAGCTGGCCGACATTGCGTCCCTGCTTCGAGCTCAGGCCGCCGACGACGAGCTGGTGCGCTTTCCGGCGGCCGGGTCGAGCGATGGTTCGTCCAGTGGCTCGGCCAATAGCTCAGCCCTGCGACCCGATGCCGATCTGGCCGGCGCGCGCCGGCGCGAGCTGAGCCGCCTGGCCGAGCTGCTGGAGGATACTCAGCTCGAACCTGCGGCTCGTCTGGATGCCCTGGCAGCTCCGGCGGCTCTGCAGCTCGCCCGGCTTCCGATGCGCCTCGAGTTGGCGACCGTCGCGCGTGGCCAGGCCATCCGATGTGAGGAACGCCTGGCGGCGGTGGGCGCCTGGTACGAGCTCTTCCCTCGCTCGGTGGGGGGATTCAAAGGCGTTGCCTCTCAACTCGGCCGCCTTTCATCCCTGGGCTTCGACGTCGTCTACCTGCCGCCAATTCACCCCATAGGGGTCACCAAGCGCAAGGGGAGGAACAACTCCCTTGTGGCCGGAGCGGGGGACGTGGGCTCCCCTTGGGCGATCGGCGGAGCCG
>JAKAOC010000287.1 GCA_021823385.1 Actinomycetes bacterium | reverse complement strand
CAGGACCTTACGTCGCCCTCATCATCTCCATCGCGGTTGCCACCTTCGGGCTCTCCTTCCTGCGGCGCTACTTCGGTGGGCGCCTGGCCTTCGACGTCCAGCACGACCTGCGCGAGCAAATCTTCAGCCATCTACAGCGCCTCGATTTTGCCCGGCACGACGAGCTGCAGACCGGCCAACTGGTCTCCCGGGCCAACGCCGACATTGGCCTGGTCCAGGGCCTGCTCTCCTTTTTGCCGCTGATGATCGGCAACTTGGTGATGTTGGCCGTCTCGCTCGTGGTGATGTTCATCCTCTCGCCGGTTCTGGCGCTGGTCGAGACTCTGGCGCTGCCGCTGCTGGCGGTGACCTCGGTGTCGCTCCGCTCCCGCGTCTTCCCGGCCAGCTACGACGCACAGCAGAAGGAGGGCCAGGTCGTAACCGTGGCCGAGGAGTCGATCGCCGGGGTCCGGGTGGTCAAGGGCTTTGGCCGGGAGAAGGCCCAGATTCGCAGCCTCGCGGTTGCTGCGCTGCGGCTCTTCCAGGCCCGGGTCCGCTTGATCAAGCTGCAGGCGGGCCTCAGCTCGACGCTGTCGGCCATCCCGGGGATTGTCCAGGCCCTGGTGCTGCTTATCGGCGGCTATCTCGCACTCCACGGCCACCTGACCGTAGGAACCTTTCTCGTTTTCTTCTCCTACATCACCCAGATGCAGGCCCCGGTGCGGCAGCTCAGCACGCTAATAGCCTTTTCGCAGCAAGCGCGGGCCGGCGCGGAGCGCATATTCGAGTTGCTGGACGCCAATCCGCTGGTTACCGACCCGCCCGAGCCGCTTACCGAATTTCCCGCGGGGGATGTCGTCTTCTCGGGCGTCGACTTCGCCTACCAGCCCGGCCGAAAGGTCCTTGACGGGCTGGACCTGGTTGTCGAGGCGGGGCGGGTCACGGCGGTCGTCGGCCGGTCCGGTTCCGGGAAATCGACGCTTGCGCTTCTGCTCCCGCGCTTTTACGACGTGACCGGCGGCTCGGTGACCATCGGCGGCGTTGACATCCGCAGGTTAAGACTTTCCGATCTGCGTAGGAGGATCGGTGTTGTCTTCGAGGAGAGCTTCCTTTTCTCGGACACCATCGCCGCCAACATCGCCTACGGCAAGCCGGGTGCGGACCGAAGCGAGATCGAGCGCGCGGCGGAGATGGCAGGGGCCAAGGAGTTCATCGAGGCGCTGCCGGACGGATACGAGACGACCGTGGGTGAGGCGGGCATAACCCTCTCTGGCGGGCAACGGCAGCGTGTCGCCCTGGCCAGGGCGCTCATATCCGACCCGGAAATCCTGATCCTCGACGACGCCACCTCGGCGGTGGACGCCGTGACCGAATCGGCGATAAACGAGTCCATCAAGCGCTTTGCGCGTGAGCGGACGGTTCTTCTCATCGCGCACCGCCGTTCCACCTTGGAGCTTGCCGACACCGTGGTGGTGCTGGAGGGCGGCAAGGTGGCCGCCAAGGGTGCCCGGGATGAGGTCGCCCGGACCAGCCAGGCCTTCCGGGTCTTGATGGAGGGCGAGGGCGATGCACTTGCCGAGGAGGGCGACGGCCTGGCGGCGGTACCCTCGGTGCCCGGCCAGGACCGGGTCATTGCGGCGGCTCCCATGGCCATGCGCCACGGCGGTGGAGGCGGAGGCATGGGGGGCCCCATGGGGGCGGCGCTTTCGGCCACGCCCAAGCTGCTCGAGGAGCTGGCCCGCCTTCCCGAGGAGGACCGCCTTCCCGAAGTGGACGAGGCTGCGGTTACGTCGCCGGCCGAGTCCTTCTCCTTTGGGAGGTTCCTGCGGCCTTTCCGCCGGGGTCTGCTACTGGGTCTGGCCCTGTTGGCGGCTGACACCATCCTTTCCCTGGCCGGGCCATCACTGGTGCGCGCCGGAATCGATCGTGGGGTCGGGGCCAAGGCTCCGATGGTTGTGGTGCTCGTATCGGCCGTATACCTGCTGGTAGCTCTGGCCGACTGGCTGGTTGTGTGGACTCAGGCCAGGGTAACCGGTATCACCGCCGAGCGCGCCCTCTATGCGCTTCGTCTACGCATCTTCTCCCATCTGAGCCGGCTGGGAATGGACTACTACGAGAGCGAGATGAGCGGGCGCATCCTCACCAGGATGACCACCGACCCCGATGCGCTCTCCAACCTGCTGCAGAGCGGCATCACGAACGCCTTCGTCAACGTCCTCAGCTTCGTGGGCGTGGCCGGGGTGATGCTGGTGGCGAATACCAAGTTGACCTTTGCGGCGCTGTGGGTGCTTATCCCGCTGGCCGCGGCCACGGTCTGGTTCCAGCGGAGCTCCCAGCGCGCCTATCGCCTTGCCCGCGAGCGGGTGGCGGCAGTGAACGCAAACCTGGCCGAAGGACTCTCGGGGGTGAGGGTCACGCAGGCCTTTAGGCGCGAGAGCCGCAACACGCAGAAGTTCGCGGACCTAAGCCGGGGCTATCGCGACGCCAGGGTGCGGGCCCAGCGTCTCGTTGCGGTCTACTTTCCGTTCGTGCTTTTTCTCTCGGACGTGGCCTCCGCCTCGGTGCTGGGAGTGGGCGCCGGCCTGGTGGCGCGGCACCAGATAGAGGTGGGTGCGGTGATCGCCTTCACCCTCTACCTGGACCAACTCTTCTCTCCCATTCAGCAGCTTTCGCAGACTTTCGATCAGTGGCAGCAGGCGCAGGTCGCAATCAGCCAGGTCGGCAAACTAATGCGTACGCCGGTCAGCACCCCGGAGGACGAGTCTCCGCTGGATCCGGGGCGGATCGCCGGCAGGATCCGCTTCCGCGACGTCTCCTTCTCCTACACTGCCGGTGCTCCCCTGGCTTTGGACGGATTCGACTTCGAGTTCCGGCCCGGCGAGTCCGTCGCCCTGGTGGGCGAGACGGGAGCGGGCAAGACCACCGTGGTGAAGCTCCTGGCCCGCTTCTACGATCCCACAGGAGGTTCGGTCCTGGTGGACGGCCTGGACCTTCGCCGCCTGGACCTCGACGCCTATCGCCGCCAGGTTGCCTACGTTCCCCAGGAGCCCTTCCTCTTCTCGGCCAGCGTGGCGGAGAACATCGCCTTCGCGATTGACGGTGCCAGGGACGCCCAGATAGAGGGGGCCGCAGTGGCGGTCGGTGCGCAAGACTTCATCGCCAAGCTGCCTGGTGGTTACGATTATCAGGTGAGCGAGCGCGGCCGGGCGCTTTCGGCCGGGCAGCGCCAGCTCATAGCGCTTGCCCGCGCGTACCTGGTATCTCCCGCCCTCCTTCTCCTGGACGAGGCGACCGCCAACCTGGATCTGGCCACCGAACGGAAGGTGGCGGAGGCGATGCGGGTGGTGGCCGGCGGGCGAACCTCGGTCATGGTGGCCCATCGTCTGCCCAGCGCGGCCATGGCGGACCGGATCGTGGTCATGCGCCACGGGCACATCACCGAGGTGGGCTCTCACGCGCAGCTGATCGAGTCGGGTGGCCTGTATGCCGCGATGTGGGAGAGCTTCGGGACCGCTGCCACTTCCGTCGCCTAGACACGGAAACGAATTGCCCTGTTGTCCGGGGTTTACTACCTTTTGTTTGGCGGCCTATTCGGCCGGGAGGTGACGCCCTGCCCCCGGGGCGACGAGGCAAGGAGCCAAAATGGCGACTGAGGAGCAATCCGAGACGATGAGCGTCGAGGTCAACCTCGAGCTGCTGGAGGGATACCGTTTCGCGGTCAGCTTCGATCCCGGCGCCGAGCCTGAACTCTTCATGGACGAGCCCGTGCCCCTGGGTGACGGCAACGGCCCCAACGCCTCCCGCGTGCTGGCTTCGGCAGTGGCCAACTGTCTCTCGGCAAGCCTTCTCTTCTGCCTGCGCAAGGCGAGGGTGGACGTCAAAAGTTTGAAGACCACGGCGACCGCTACTCTCGTGAGAAACGAGAAGGGGCGCCTGCGCGTCGGCTCCATCAAGGTTTCCATAGACCCTGAGCTGGAGGGGGACATTTCTCGCCTTGGCCGCTGCCTGGACCTCTTCGAGGACTTCTGCGTGGTCACCGAAAGCGTGCGAAACGGGCTACCCATAGAGGTGGAAGTCCGCCAGCGCTAGGCGGAGTCATAGGTTCCGGCGTCGGAAGCCCTCCGAGGTCCGGCTAGGCCAGGCGCTATCTCCGCGCGAGGGTTCGGCGGTTCGCCACCGCATTCTGAGCCTGTTCCGCCGCCACATGGCGCGGCGTCGCCCGCGTCCGCGAAGCCAAATTCGGATTGCCGCTTGCGAATACGGGTGGGTGACGTTTTTGCTGTGCGTACGGGACCAATAGCCCTAACAGGCCATGCGCCACCTTCTTAGCGTTTTGGTCAAACGTGGAAGGAACCCAGAGGCGAATAATGGCACGTACATCAAGCATCATGGCGGTGCTGGGAGTGATGAGCTTGGGAGCC
>JAKAOC010000286.1 GCA_021823385.1 Actinomycetes bacterium | reverse complement strand
GTACTCCGGCTTGGCGGAGGGGGAGAGCTCCGGCGTGAAGGCGTCGGTGGCGGGAAGGGTGATGCTGCTCAGGGTCCAGGGGAAAGTCGCCTTTGCGGAGCTTCGCGACGAGACCGGCTCGATTCAGCTCTTCGCCCGTGCCAACGATCTCGACTCCTTCGAAGCTTTTTGCTCGCTTTCGCTCGGCGATTGGATCGGCGCGAAAGGCGAGGTGGCGAAGACACGTAGAGGCGAGCTCTCGGTCTTCGTGGAGTCCTTCGTTCTGCTGGCCAAGGCGCGCCGTGGCTTCGGGGACAAGTGGCACGGCATAAATGACGTCGACACCCGTCATCGGCAGCGCTATGCCGACCTCTGGGCCAACCCGGAGGTGCGGACCGCCCTTAGGACGCGTTTCCGGATCGTTTCGATAATGCGCCGCGCGTTGGAGTCACGAGGTTTCATCGAGGTGGAGACGCCCATGCTCCACCCGATATCCGGAGGGGCGCTCGCCCGTCCTTTCGTTACCCATCACAACGCGCTGGACATGGATCTCTTTCTGCGTATTGCGCCGGAACTTTATCTCAAGCGCCTGGTGGTCGGCGGCTTTGAAAAGGTCTTTGAGATCGGGCGTGTCTTCCGAAACGAGGGAATCTCGCCCCGTCACAATCCCGAATTCACAATGCTCGAGCTGTACCAGGCCTACGCGGACTACGGCGACATCATGGAGCTTACGGAATCGCTGGTCAACGAGATTGTCACCGAACTTTACGGGACCTCCAAGGTTGTCTATCAGGGCCGCACGCTCAATTTTGCACCGCCCTGGCGCCGGGCGACACTCGAGGAGCTCACCAGCGAGACGATGGGCGTCGAGGTGAGCATGGACCTAGGCCGTGATCACTTGGCAGAAGTTGGCAAGCAGGTTGGTATCGAGGACGACCCGAGTTGGGGCCCCGGGAAGCTGATGCTCGAAATTTACGAGAAGACCACCGAGGCCGGCCTTTGGGATCCGGTCTTCGTGATGGACTTCCCGACGGAGGTCTCCCCCTTGTCGAGAGATCACAGGTCGAAGCCCGGTCATGTCGAGCGCTTCGAGGCCGTCGTCGCCGGACGCGAGCTTGCTAATGCGTTCTCCGAGCTGAACGACCCGGACGTTCAACGCGAGCGTTTTGCGCATCAGGTCGAGGTGGGCCGGGCCGGGGACGAGGAGGCGATGTCCATGGACGAGGACTACTTGCGCGCCCTGGAATACGGCCTTCCACCGACGGGTGGCCTGGGAATCGGCATAGACCGACTCGTGATGCTGCTCACGGACAACTCTCAAATCCGCGAGATCATCGCCTTTCCTACCATGCGCCCCGAGCAGGAACGCGATTAACCCTCCTGCTCTTGCTGGTCGGAGTTGCGCAACCGAACGCTTCGGGCGCTCCGTGGCCGTACCCAAGCGCACTCGTGGCCGAGGCTCAAATGGATGGCATCGCCGAACAGGACCGCCGGATACCTGCCGGTCGACACCTTCGCGACTCTGCTTTCCACTCGGCGAACACTGCAGCCAACCGGATCAGTCCGACGGGATCCGGTCCGGGGCCCCACGATCATCACGACACCGACCCCTTTCGGCGAAGCGCCCTCGAGGTCCTCGGATTCTGGCACCGCCTCCGCTACGTGTATCGAGGAGGAAGGCTGGAACCGCAGTTCATGGTTTGCTGCGACCGGTGCGGGTGAAACTTTGGACGATGGCTCCGGCCACCCCTCCCAGGATCGCCGACGGGATGCCCAGTTCCAACGCGGCGAAGGCCGCGGTTGGGGGGTATACCACCAGGCCCACCACGAGCCCGGCTACGGCGCCAATGCCTCCGGCAATGAGGGTCCAGCGAACGGCCCTCGGCATCTCAGCGAAGCGCGCGGCATTCCTCAAAGCGGCTTGATCGGTAGTCGGCGGGGCCGAGCGAGAGCGTCTCCTTGGTGATCGCCGATTTTGCCCGGATTCGCTGCCTTCCACCCGCGCCATCGCGCGCCTGTCAATCTCAGCCGGCGATGATCTGCAGCTGCTTGCGGTTCTTGATCCGGTAGTTGCGGTCGTTGACCTCGATGTAGCCGGCCCTGACGAAGGTCGCCAGTGTCTTGTTCACGCGTTCCCTTGAAGCGCCGATCAGGCCCGCCAGCTCCTCTTGGGTGAGCGGGAGAGTGAACTCATCGCTGTCGCCGGCCAGTTCGATGATCCGCTTTGCGGTCCTGCCCGTTACGTCTAGGAACATGGCGTCGGTAAGCGCGTCGTCCGTCTGACGCAGGCGCCCCGCCAGCAGCTTTAGCAGCGATAAGAGCAGCCTGGGCCGAGACTCGATCGCCTGGCGGATAGGGGCATAAGGGACTTCGATGACCTCGCAGCGTTCGATGGCCCTCGCAGTGGCCGAGCGCCCTTCCTGGTCGAAGAGGCCCATCTCTCCGAACAGGTCTCCGGGCTCCATGATCGCGACGATCGACTCCTTGCGATCCAGAAAGGACTTTATGATGCCGATTCGCCCCGACAGAACTACGAAAAGCGAGTTGGCGGACTCGTCTTCGTGGAAGATCTCCTCGTTGCGACGGTAGCTCGTGATCTTGTGATAGGCGAGTACAGCCCCGAGGGTCTCCTCTTCCAGGGCCTGGAAGAGCGGAGTGTGCGACAACAGCTCGACAATATCCACGTTCAGATTTTTATTCATCCCCCACCTATTTGAACCGTGCACTTGAACTACGGTCCTATTCCATCTAAAATACCGACCTTCGCCCCGGGCCCTTGGTTGTCCTTCGGCTCTAGAATTGTTAAAGACACGTTGAGCCCCGGGAGAATCATGAATTACGAGGTTGGAGACAAGGTTGTCTACCCGCACCACGGCGCGGCCGTGATCGAAAAGCGGGAAGCAATGAACCTCCTCGGCGAGACCCGCGAATACCTCGTGCTCAAGCTCGCTTACGGTGATCTTACCTTGAAGGTGCCGGTGGAGAAAGCCGAAGAGGTCGGAATCCGCGAGGTCATCAACGACGAAGAGGTCGAGGAGGTTTTCGCAGTCCTGCGTAAGAAGGATGCGCGAATGCCGACGAACTGGTCGCGCCGTTACAAGAACCACGTGGAGAAGCTCAAGTCCGGCGACATCTATCAAGTTGCCGAGGTCGTGCGAAACCTGTCTATTCGTGACAAGGACAAGGGCCTTTCCGCAGGTGAGAAGCGGATGCTTTCCAAGGCGCGTCAAATCCTGGTGTCCGAGCTCACTTTTGCTCTCAGTGTCTCCGAGGAGGATGCTGAGGCCAGGCTCGACGCGGCTCTGGCTTAGGTCGAGCCGCCGTTGTCCTCGGGGCGCAGCGGCCTGCGCGTTTGGACCGTCATAGTGGCCGCAGGCAGCGGTGTTCGCTTCGGGGGCCCAAAGCAGCTCCTAGAGATCGGGTCTAGCACTGCGCTGGACATGGCTATCAGGTCTGCTCTTGCTGTGAGCGAGGGCGTAGTCGTGGCAGCTCCTGAACAAATGAGGCACGAGCTGGAGAGACCCGGCACGCTGACCGTCGCGGGCGGAGACACGAGGTCCGAGTCTGTGCGGTGCGGTCTCCGATCCATACCAGCGAATGCCCAGGCCATTCTGGTGCATGACGCAGCTCGTCCGCTGGCTACACCGGCCCTCTTCGCACGCGTGGTGGAAGCCCTGGAGGCCGGGGAGGACGCGGTGGTCCCCGTTGTACCCGTGGTGGACTCGCTGAAGAGGCTTGCCGACGACGGCTCCCTACGCTCGGTTTCCCGGGAGAACATGTTTGCCGCGCAAACCCCGCAAGGCTTTAAGGCCGATGTATTGCGTGCCGTGCACGCAAGCGGGATCGACACCACAGACGACGGAGGAGCAGCCGAGGCGATGGGAGTTCGCGTTGCCTGCGTCGACGGGGAGCGGACCAACATGAAGATAACGACCCCGGCCGATCTCGTAGTCGCCCGGGCACTCGCCGGGGCATATGTGGAGCGGGCAGGCCAATGACTGCCGCCGGGGATCTCGGGCGCTTGCGGGTCGGGAGCGGTTTTGATCTTCACCCCCTCAGTGCCGATCCTGGGCGGAAGTTCATGCTCGCAGGGGTGAAAGTCGCGGCCTCCAATGGGCCGGTGGGGCATTCCGATGCCGATGCCGTCTGCCACGCAATCGCAGACGCGATTCTCGGTGCGGCCGGCATGGGCGGCATAGGCGACCACTTCCCTGATTCCGATCCAACCCTGGCCGGCGCCGACTCGGTCGAACTGCTGGCCAAATGCGTGGGTATGGCCGAGCGTGCCGGATTCGAGATCATCAATGTCGACTCGACCGTCATACTTCAGGCTCCCCGTTTGGCCCCGTTCCGGGCGGCGATGGAGTCGCGCATGTCCGAGGTCGTGGGTGCTCCGGTTTGTGTGAAAGCAAAGAGCCCCAGATC
>JAKAOC010000285.1 GCA_021823385.1 Actinomycetes bacterium | reverse complement strand
CTCCGCCAAATCAGCGATCGTGCAACTCGGAGAGCGCCAGTTCCTCATTCCTCCTGCCTACAGCGCATCTCTCACTCGCCTGATTCAAAGCCTCGGCTTGGTCACCTAATCGCGGAAGTCAGGACACCAGTGTGGACGTGGTGGTCTCCTCGGGATCGGCGTCGACCACGACCACTTCGACGACCACGACCAGTACGACGACCCCAACCACTTCGACGACCTGAGAGGACGGATGGTCCCCGGCCTCAGGCGCCGGTGGCGGCCACGAAGTTGGCCACCATTTCCTTGCCGTGGCTGGTGTAGATCGACTCGGGGTGGAACTGCACTCCCCAGAGGGGGAAGTCGCGGTGGCAGACGCCCATTATGAGGCCGTCCTCGCTTCGGGCCGTCACCCTCAGTTCCGCGGGAAGCCTTGATTCCTCGACGATCAGCGAGTGGTAGCGAGTGGCGCGGAACGGGCTTTCGAGCCCCTCGAAGACCCCGGTTCCGTCGTGGGTGATCATGGAGGTCTTGCCGTGCATCGGCACGGGAGCCCGGACCACGCTGCCGCCGAAGGCCTCGGCCATGGCCTGGTGGCCCAGGCAGACGCCCAGCACCGGCGTTCGGCCGGCCAGACGCGAGATCACCTCCACGGACACTCCGGCGTCGGAGGGAACTCCGGGCCCCGGGGATATCACCACCCCGGCATAGCCGTTCTCCGCCTCGGCGGGCTCGAGCTTGTCGTTGCGGATCACCACGGGATCCGCGCCCATCTCGCCCAAGTACTGCACGAGGTTGAAGACGAAGGAGTCGTAATTGTCGATCACCAGGATCCGCGGGCGGCTTCGCATAGTCTTTTAGAAGCCTAATCATTGGCGCGGGGCCCGCACTTGGGCTGCGGCGCCCCGATGGCAGCTAAGGAGAGAGTGGCCGATGGCGCGCTCCAAGAAGACGTCGATGCGTGCACCCGGGGGTGGCGGAGGCCGATCGAAGGGTGCCGGCCGCAATGTCGGCGCTTCCAAGCGCTACACGCCGCCCGTGCCGATGTCACGCAAGAGGTCCCGGCCCTGGGTGGCGGTGGCGCTTTTCGCTCTGCTGGGTCTGGGTGTGCTGGTCATACTGCTCAACTACCTCATTGTTCTCCCCGGGGGGGCGTCCAACTGGTACTTGCTGCTTGGCCTGGCGCTCATGGCCGGCGGCTTCCTGATGGCCACCCGCTACCGCTGAACCCCAACGTAAACCCGACCCGGCGGGAGGGTAGTTTGTTGGCGTGTACGAGAAGATAAGACTGAGCCCCGAAGCGATCGCCGCCCGGCCGATACCCGGCTTCACACGCGCAATCTCGCCGCGCTTCAGCGCCGACGGCGCCTACCTCTATTTTCTCTGGCCTGAGCATGGCGCCGAGCTGAGCTTGAAGCGCGTCGCCTGCGCGACCGGCGAGGAGGAGCTGATAGCCGCCGCCGGGGAGCCGACCCAGGAGCTGACGCTGGAGGAGGAGCTGCGCCGGGAACGGCTGCGTATGACCTGGGGAGGAATTTCGGGTTTCGACCTGGCCGGCGGCACCGATGACTCCATGCTGGTGGTGCTGAACCGGGGTGGCCGCTACTCGGTACTCGACGCGACCTGCAGCGAGGTCATTGCCGACTTTTCCAAAGACGCCTTCGCGGCCTTTGCGGTCGCGCCTGGGGGACGCAAGGCGGTGGCCGCCAACGACGAGGGCCTCTGGAGCCTGGATCTCGGCTCGCATCGCCGCAAGCTTCTCCTCGCAAACTCCGCTCCCGTGGCGGTCTACGGGGTCGCCGAGTACGTCGCCCAGGAGGAGCTCGACCGGCTCGAGGGGTTCTGGATCTCTCCCGACGGTTCGCGGGTCGCTTTCACCGAGGTGGACGAATCGGCGGTGCCGGAGTTTCCGGTGGTTCACATGGGTGGAGACGACTGGACCCTGGAGCCGCATCGCTATCCCTTCGTGGGCGAGGCGAACGCCAAGGTACGCCTTTGCGTGACCGGCATCGACGGGGGCGCTCTCGCATGGGTTCCGCTGCCGGAGGACGAGGAGTTCTACCTGGCCAAGGTGTTCTGGCTGGGAAACGGCCGCCTGGTTGCCGCCACGCTTAACAGGCTGCAGACGATACTCAAGTGGTGGGTGTACGATCTCGCGCACGAGACACTCACCTTGCTCCACCAGGAGCAAGGCAACCCTTGGATCAACCTTCCCGCCGGCGTCGAGGCCCTTGGCGACGACGCCTTCGTAACCACCAGCGAGGAGAGCGGTTTCGCGCAGCTGTGCGAGATCTCGTTGCCGGGCAAGGTGAAGCGCCACGCGCTGGGCGAGTGGATGGTGACCAGGATTCTTTCCGTACTTCCGGAAAGCCGGACCGTCTTCTTCATGGCCACGGAACGGGGACCGCTCGAGCGCCACCTCTACAGGCTCGACCTCGACCAGGGAAGTCCTGAGCTCATGACCGCCTCCGGCGGCGTGCACGACGCGCTGGTCGACGCGGCCGGTCGCCACGTCCTGGACCAATGGTCGGACCGCTTTGCCGGCGTCAGGGTGGAGCTGCGCACGGCGGGCGGAAGCGTCAAGCGCATAGGCGACGACCCGCCGACCGCCGAAGCCCTGGGGCTGGTGCCGCCGCAGTTCTTCACTCTGTCCGCATCCACGGGTGAGAGCCTGCACGGCGCCGTCTACCTTCCACCCTCTGATTTCGCGGGCCCGCGTCCCGGCGTCGTGAGCGTCTATGGCGGCCCCCATGCGCAGATGGTCAACGACTCATGGGAGCTCATGACCGCCGACCTCGTCGCTCAACACCTAGCCTCCCAAGGGGTCGTGGTGGTGAAGCTGGACAATCGCGGCAGCTATGGGAGGGGCAAGGCATTCGAAGCGCATCTCCATCACCGCTTTGGCTCGGACGAACTCGAGGACCAACTATTGGCGGTCAAGCACATCATCCAGAATCACCATGTCGATCCGGAGCGGATCGGGATCTACGGGTGGAGCTACGGCGGCTTCATGACCATCCGGGCGCTCACGGGGGCTCCTGACGTGTTCAAGGCCGGCGTTGCCGGAGCACCGGTAGTGGACTTCCGTTACTACGACACCGCCTACACCGAGCGCTATCTCGGGCTGCCGAGCGAGGCCGACGACGCCTACGACACCGCCGATCTGGCCCGCGCCGTCCCGAATATGCACGGCAAATTGCTGGTGATCCATGGGCTGGCCGACGAGAACGTTCACTTCAGGAACACGGCTCGCCTGCTGGAGGTGGCTACCCGAGAGGGGAAGCAGGTCGACCTCATGCTGCTGCCGGGTGCCCGGCATTCGCCACGGGGCTTCGAGACGCTCCGGGAGATAGCGCGACGCCGTGCGGAGTACCTGCTAGTCAACTTGTAGCCCCCGCGGTGAGGCTCCCATTGGCGTCTCGGGCCACCGAGGTCGCGAGTACCACCGCGGTCGCCAGCCCCGGACTCCTTCGCCGCAGGGGTGGTTCGAGCAAGGGGGTCGGAGCAAAATGGAAAGGCGCCCGGCGGAAATCGCCGGGCGCCTTCGAAGAGACCTTGCTTCGCGCTCGGACGAATTACCCGAGGCGCTCGATGATCGTGGCGTTGGCCATGCCGCCGCCCTCGCACATTGTCTGCAGGCCGTAGCGGCCGCCGGTGCGCTCCAGCTCGCAGAGCAGGGTGGAGAGGAGCTTGGTTCCAGACGCGCCGAGCGGGTGCCCAAGGGCGATGGCGCCACCGTTCACATTCACCCGGTCCATGTCCGGATGGAGTTCCTTTTCCCATGCGAGAACCACCGAAGCGAAGGCCTCGTTAATCTCGACCAGGTCTATGTCGGCAAGCGACAACTTCGCGCGCTCCAGCACCTTCTTGGTTGCAGGAATAGGCCCGGTGAGCATGGTGACCGGGTCGACGCCGGCAAGGGAGAAGTTGACGAAGCGGGCCCTGGGGGTAAGCCCGAGCCGATTCGCCATTTCTTCGCTCATGATCAGCGCCGCCGAAGCTCCGTCGGTGATCTGGGAGGAGTTGCCCGCCGTGACCTTGCCACCCTCCTTGAAGGCCGGACGTAGATTGGCGAGCGCCTCCAGGGAGGTGTCACGGATCCCCTCGTCGCTGGTCATGGTCTCGCCGGTCTCCTGGCCGTCCGGGCCCTTGACCGCCATGGGGAGGATCTCCTTCTCGAAGCGTCCCTCGTCGCGGGCCTTGGCCGCCAGCTGCTGGCTGCGCAGCGCGTAGCGGTCCAGGTCCTCGCGGGAGAGGTTCCACTGATCGGCGATCATCTCGGCGGAGATGCCTTGATTGACCAGGCCGCCTGCATCCTGGTAGCGCTTGGCCACGCGTGGCCCGAAGGGTACGCCCGGACCGTTGGCCGCAGCCGAGCCCATCGGGACCTGGCTCATGGCTTCGATACCCGCCGCTATGACGATGTCGTGCATGCCGGCCA
>JAKAOC010000284.1 GCA_021823385.1 Actinomycetes bacterium | reverse complement strand
ATATCAATCTCCCAGGACACTCGAGAGCGCATCCGGTTTCGGTTCACCTTCTCCGACCGGAAAAGACCTCCCCTGTCCTTGGGGTCCAAGACTCCCTGGGAGGTCCCAAACGGGACATCTTCGCGAGGGATAGAGCCGCCAGAACCTCTCTCCTCGAACTGGGGAGGACGTGCTCCAGCATCTGCTTGCAGAAGTCATAAGATCTGACAATCTGTCTTGACGACCGGATTCGCCATTCCCGGGCGCCCCGACGCCATCCGCACCCTGGCCCATCGCCTCTGGACTCTCTGCGGGCGGCAAAGCTGGGCCGACGACGCCCGCGCCTGCAAGGACGGCTCACCTTCTGGAGCGGAGACGACCAAAGCTCGGCCGCAATCGGCTTGGCGGGGAGCAGAGACCAGCTTAGCGATTTGAGGAGGCTTTATGACCCATCCATCCTGGACCTATCCCGGTTCCCGCTGGTGGAAGTTCGACTTTCACACGCATACGCCGGCATCGAAGGATACCGGGCATTGGCAGGCGACGGTCGGCACGGCCGACGAAGTGACCCCAGAGGCGTGGCTGCTCCGCTACATGGCTGCCGAGATCGACTGCGTGGCCGTGACCGACCACAACAGCGGCGGGTGGATCGACAAGCTCAAGGCCGCCTACGCGCAGATGATGGCCCAGGCCGAAGCGGGCAACCTGCCCCCCGGGTTTCGTGAGATCACGATCTTTCCAGGTGTGGAAATTTCGGCCAGCGGCGGCGTGCATATGTTGGCGATCTTCAACCCGCAGGCCGCCACCGGCGACATCGACAGCCTGCTGGGAGCGGTAGGCTACACCGGCACCAAGGGCAACGGCGACGGCGAGACCGGCAAATCGGTGGTCGAGGTCATCGAGGAGGTGCTGAAGGTGAATGTGGGAGCAATCCCGATTCCGGCCCATGCCGACGCCGTCAAGGGGTTGCTGCGCGTCAATCCCGGCACGCGGAAGTGCGTGTTGTCGGCGGCCATGGTCAAACAGGCGCTGGAGGTGGGGGGGCTGCTCGCCGTCGAGTGGTGTGATCCGGCAACGCCGTATCCGGAAGCCGTTGAAAAGCTGGCCAATCCTTTGGCCCGAGTGTTGGGAAGCGATTGCCACAATTTTCGGGGCAGCAAGACACCTGGCAGCGCTTTTACATGGGTGAAGATGGCCAAACCCACACTGGAAGGGCTCAGGCTGGCGCTGTTGGACGGCAATGGCGTATCGCTGCGACGCAGTGACGAGGAGCCCTTCAATCCGTTTCAGACGCCCGCGCATGTGATCCGCAGCATCGAGATCGACAAGGCACAGTTCATGGGAAACGGCAATGCCGCACGGCTTGAATTTTCGCCCTATTTCAATGCCATTGTCGGGGGTCGCGGCACAGGCAAGTCCACCGTGGTGCACGCGCTCAGGCTGGTCACCCGGCGCGAGGGAGAAATTCAATTGCTCCCCAAAGAGAGCGAGCCGCTCGAACGCTTCGAGGCCTTCAACACCATCGCCACGAGACGTGACGACTCAGGTGCGTTGAAGGCAGAGACGGCCATTCGCCTCGAGTGGGAACATGAAGGGCGGCAACTTCGCCTGAGCTGGTCAGCCACCGGGCAGGGAACCTCCGTCGAGGAATGGGGCGACGGCCAGTGGCACTCCTCGCCCAGCCAGAGCGTCAACCCCAGCCGTTTCCCCGTCCGCCTGTTTTCTCAGGGGCAGATCGCCGCGATGGCGGGCGGCGGGCGGCCGGCCCTGCTTACCATCATCGACGAAGCCGCCGGCGTCGAGTCATTCCGGCAGGCGTTCGAGGAGGCCACGCGCACCTTCTTCGTCCAGCGGGCGCGGCTGCGAGAGATCGACGGCAAGCTCGCAACCTTGCCCGAAGTCGAACGGCGCTTGCAGGAAGCGGATCGCAAACTCAAGGCACTGGCCCAGGGCGACCACGCCGCCGTGCAGCAGGCGTATGCCCGCATCCAACATCAGACGCGGGCGGTGGAGGAAACTCTGGCACAGCTGCGCGACGCGGCGGCAAGGCTGCGAGAAACCGCCTCGGGACTTCTCCTGGACGACTGGCTACCACAGCATTTCGGAGACACCGAGACCGACCTGCTTGCGTGGCGGGCAGATGCGGATGCCCTGCTGGCACGGGCCCGACAGAGACTGGAGCAGGAAGCCGACACGCTGGAGCAGGGAGCGAGCAGGTTGGAGGGCGATGCGCGGCTTGCCGCATGGCGGGCTCGTACGGCCCCCGCGCGCGAAGCGCATCAACAGTTGCAGGCCCAGCTGGCGGCGCAAGGAGTGGCCGACCCGCAGGCCTTCGCCCGCCTGACCCAAGAACGCCAGCAACTGGAGGTGCAGGCGAAGACACTGCGGCAGTTGCAAACGGATCGCGCTAGGCTGGAGGCAGACAACAAGGCCCAGCAGGCTCTGATTGTCAAACGCAGGCAGGCCATGACCCACCAGCGGCAAGACTTTCTGTCAAAAAAACTGCAGAAGAACCCCCATGTGCGCATCAGTGTCATCCCGTTCGGATTCGACTCCACAGCCATCGAGCGCAGCCTGCGCGACTTGCTCGATGTGAAAGACGAACGCTTCGTTGACGACATTCTCACCGGCGAGAATGGCCAGGCTCGCTCGGGGCTGGCCTACGACATCGCAACAGCCGACGAGCCAGACAAGATGGCAAAACTGGAGGCCGTGCGCCACAGGCTCATCGAGCCTTCCGAAATGTTGGGCGGACATTTCCGAAATTTTCTGAAGAAAAAGGCCGACAAGCCAGAATTCGCGGACCATGTGCTGACATGGTTCCCCGAGGACGACCTGAAAATCGAATACCAGCGCGATGGTCGGTGGTATGCCATCAGCGAAGGCTCCCAAGGCCAGCGGTCGGCGGCGCTGCTGGCCTTCCTGCTCGCCTTCGGTGAGGAGCCCATCGTGCTTGACCAGCCCGAGGACGATTTGGACAACCACCTCATCTACGACCTGATCGTGCAGCAGATCCGCGAGAACAAGCTGCGCCGACAACTGATCGTCGTCACCCACAACCCCAATGTGGTGGTCAATGGCGATGCGGACCTGGTACACGTGATGGATTTCAAGGGTGGACAGTGTATCGTGGCACAAAGTGGCGCGTTGCAGGAGAAGGCCGTGCGCGATGAGGTTTGCCGGGTAATGGAAGGCGGCCGAGAGGCCTTCTCCCGGCGCTGGAAGCGCCTGGGCAGAGAGGTCTGAGATGCTGGGTACCCGTGCGGAATTGATCGAGAAGATTCGTCTGGGCGAGGACAGCTTCCTGGAGCTGAAGGAGGTGAGGTTTGCCGGCGGCAAGGTGCGTGGTCCTTCGCAGGAGGATCTGGCCGACGAACTCGCGGCCTTCGCCAACAGCGCGGGTGGGGTGCTACTGCTGGGCGTGCAAGACCAGCCGCGCGAAGTTCTGGGCATCCCGCTGGAGCAGCTGGACGCCGTCGAGGCGCGGGTGCGGCATGCCTGCGAGGATTCGGTGAAACCGCCCTTGGCGCCGCTCATCGAGCGCCTGACGCTGCCCGATTCGACCGGCACGGATCTGCCGGTGCTGCGCGTGGAGGTTGCGCGCAGTCTGTTCGTGCATCAGAGCCCCGGGGGATATTTTCATCGCGTGGGGTCATCGAAGCGACCCATGCTCCCGGACTATCTGGCGCGCCTGTTCCAACAGCGCAGTCAGTCACGCCTGATCCGTTTTGACGAAACGCCCGTGCCGCGAGCATCGCTCACCGATCTGGACGAGGCGCTGTGGCGGCGTTTTGTTCCCGCGAGAAGCGCGGATTCGGGAGAAGTATTGCTCAGCAAGTTGGCCATCGCCGCGCAGGAGGAGCAAGGCGTCTGGCGCCCGACGGTGGCGGGATTGCTGATGGCCAGCCGCGAACCACATCGGCATCTGCCCGGCGCGTTGATTCAGGCCGTCGCCTATGCGGGGACCGGCATCGTGCCGACGGGAGAATCGGTGTATCAACGCGACGCCCAGGATCTCACCGGCCCGCTGGATGAGCAGATTCGCCTGGCCTGTGCCTTCGTGCGCAAGAACATGCAGGTGGCGGCATTCAAGCGTGCCGACGGGGGGCGGGTAGACAAGCCTCAGTACGACATAGCCGCCGTGTTCGAGGCCGTGGTCAACGCGGTGGCACACCGCGACTACTCGATGGCGGGCAGCAAGGTGCGACTTCGATTGTTTGCCGACCGTCTGGAGCTGTATTCGCCGGGTATGTTGCCCAACACCATGACCCCGGAGAGCCTGCCCTTCCGGCAGGCCGCTCGCAATGAAGCGTTGACAAGCCTGCTCGCACGCTGCCCCGTCGGCGATGACGAACTTGCCCGCTATCGCACCCACATCATGGATAAGCGCGGCGAAGGAGTCTCGATCATCCTTGCTCGCGGCGAAGCTCTCTCGGGCAAGCGTCCAGAA
>JAKAOC010000283.1 GCA_021823385.1 Actinomycetes bacterium | reverse complement strand
CCTTGCTGGGGCTGAATTGGTTGGAGCGAGCTGCGCCACCCCCGGTAAGACGATTCGCCGAGTCTCGGGGCCCGGGTCACAGTCGGCGACGTCGGCGCGTGGATTGAGGCTAAGATGCGCGCTCGTCGCTGTCCTTCCAGACTCCGCGAAGCTCGAGCATCTCGATCAGCTGATCAGCCCGACCTAGCAGATGCTTCTCCATCAGGCGGCGCGCCCTGCGTGAATCCCTGTCCCGCAATGCTTCGAGTATCGACGGATGGTCGACCAGAGAACCCCCGACCTGCCCCTCGATCTCCGCGTAGAAGCGGTTAGGGAGCTGGCGCACAACGTGGCCAAGCAGGAGAGCCAGATGATCGGAGTGCGCCGCGAGGTTAATCTCGCGATGGAAAAGGTGGGCCAGGCTGGCAATGTCGTCGGTGTTTCCGCCCTCCGCAACCACTTTTTCATGCTCATCGACAAGATCCTGAAGCCTCTCGAGGCGTTCCGGGGTGATCGTCTTGGCTGCGCGCGCAGCCAACTCGCCCGCCAGTTGCGCCTGGATCCAGAAGAGGTCGCGCACGTCCTGGCGCGAAAAGCTCGCCACGACGAATCCGCGCCGCGGGACAAGCCGAACAAACCCCTCACTTCTCAGGGCGAGAAGGCCTTCCCGAACCGGAGTATTGCTGACGCCAAGGGCCTCCGCAATCGGCTCCATACGCAAATACTCGCCCGGCTTTACTTCCCCGGAGATAATCCGCTCTCGCAGATAGGCCGCGACCTCCTCGGGTAGCGGCTGCCGGTGCGAATCATACCGGTTTTCGTTTCGTAGAGAACTTGGCAAAGGCACGCTACCTAACCCTCGTTGACGGCCATACATATTTTACTTGATATTTTCGCCTGTATTCGCAGAATCGCCCCATGTAAGACGCAATCAGACCTCCGCCTTCGACGGCGATGCGCAACTGCCCTACATCGACGACCCCTCGGGCAGTGGCCACCGCGATCGAACTCGGTACCGGGCGCATCTCCATGGTCTGCATGTCGCCAATCATGCTGGTCCGCCCCATGCGCGCAGTGCCGAATCACGTTCGGCCGATCCTCAAACCTTTACGATAACCGACGCCAGGGAGCGCTGTCAGCCCCTGAACCCCAGATGTAGTGCAAGTAGAACTAACGGAGGCGGCACCAGGTAGTGCCCCGAGCCACGGGAGGGCACGGGAAGCGAGCCGTGGCACCGAGCCATACGCGCTGGGTTGGCCGCCGGACTCGGATCGCCAAGACTGCGTCTTGGCGCCAGAACCTGGTCAAATAGGGCGCGGCTTCGCCAAGCTCGGAACTTGCCCACCACCGCCGATGTACGAGAAGCCACGTCATCGTGCGCGTCGCACGGTGGCGAGATACGCCGCGCGGCTCGGTCCCGGCCTTATTTTTCCGGACCGGCTCGAACGCCATCCGGCTCGGCGGCCTCCAGCTCGGCCAAAAGAGCGCGGGTCTCGGTCAAGGACGTGGTGAGGATCCGCCTGGCGACGTCGAGGAGGTCGAAGATCGCCGAATCCGCGACCGAGTACCAAACGCTGGTTCCCTCCTTGCGCCCGTGGACGAGCCCGGCGCGTCTTAGGACCCCCAGCTGCTGGGAAAGGTGCGACGCCTCGATCCCCACCTCGGGCACCAGGTCGTTGACCGTCCGCTCGCCCTCTCGCAACACCTCGAGTATGCGGACCCGCGCCGGGTGCCCGAGCGTCTTGAAGAGCTCCGCTTTCACCTGATAGATGGGCGCCGGCATCGAGACTCTCCCCTCACAGATCGTTGCCCGCATAGGACAGGTTGAAGCTCTTGTTGACGAGCGGGAAGTCGGGCACGATGGTGTCCTGCAACGCGATCGCCAGGGCCGGCCAGTTGAAAAACGAGGGATCTACCACCTTCAGCCTCGTCAGTCGATACTGCTCGTCCAGCTCGGCCCGGTGGGCGATGGTGCCGCGCCATCCTTCCGCCAGGCCCGATCCGGAACCGATCACCCCGCGCAGGGAACCTTCGGCATGCAGCGGCCCAGGCCGGCTGCACAACTCGGCCAGCAAACGCAGCGATTGGTCGGCTTCGGCGACCCGGGTCTGAAAGCGCCCCAACACATCTCCCGTCGTTGTCCCGGCGGGCGTAAACCAGGCCGGCAGTGTGGCGAACGGGTGGGCAACCCGCGCATCGAAGGACGAGCCGGATGCGCGCGCGACCACCCCGACGACTCCTATTGCTTCGGCGTCGGCCGGGAGCAACGCCCCGGTGCCCCCGAATCGATCCATGACAATACCCTGGCCCAGCGCAAGATCGACAAGCTCGTGGAAGTCGGCACCGATGGCCTCGAACTCGCGGGGATTGGGAAGCTTCGAGAGATGTGCTCCGGCGAGGCGCACGCCGCCGCGCAGAAGCCGGTGCCCGGTCACTGCCGCGTTCATCCGCAAGAGCCGTTCGCGGAGTGTCTGGGCCTTGGCGTGCACGATCCCGAATCCTACGTCGTTGCACATCGCCCCCACGTCCGCGACGTGGTTGTAGACGCGCTCCAGCTCGAGAAGTATCATACGCAGCTCGGCCGCCCGCGCTGGCACCTCCGCGCCGGTGGCCTCCTCGACGGCAAGACAGAAGGCGAGGCCGTGGCCGACCGCGGTATCCCCCGAGATCTTCTCCGCAAGTTCGAGGGCGGAATGGACGTCGCGTCCTTCGAAGAGCCGCTCAACTCCCTTGTGCAGGAACCAAAGTCGGGCCTTCATCCTCAGGATCGTCTCCCCGACCACCGAAAACCGGAAATGTCCCGGTTCGATCAGGCCGGCGTGGACCGGGCCAACCGGAATCTCATAGACGCCTGGCCCCTCGACCTCGACGAACGGGAATGGCGCGGCATCGTCGACCATCTCCGGGATCGCTTCGGCACCGTGCCGCATGGGATGCCACCCCTCGGGCCAGTGCTGATGCAAGACCAGGTGCCGAGCGAAAGGATGGCCCACGGGTACCACCCCGAACAGGTCCTGCATCTCACGTTCGAACCGGCTGGCCGGGAAGGAGAGCGAGGCAAGCGAAGGTACCTGCGGACTCTGGTCCGCAAGGCGCAGCACGAGCTCAACGCGCCGGTCAGGCGGTCCGGCCGTGAAAAGATAGACCGCCCGAAACGGAGGAGGACCGTCGATCGCACAGGCCAAAGCGAGGCGGTAACCGAGGGACAGGAGGGACGCTGCGGCATCGAGCAGCTCTTCGGCCCCGAGTTCGACCGATAGACGGGCGGGCCCGTGCTCGTCGAGCCACGGCCAGGATGTGCCCACCGCACTCATAGCGCCACGATCCTTGCTGCCGCGCTCAGAAGCGTAGCAAGTGGCCAGGCCGAGATCCCGATGAAGACACACCCCGCCAGCCCGCCGATCAGGGGAATGGCAACCATTCGCGCCGTCGGCTGGCGCTGCTCCTTCTCACCCCGGCCTAAAAGGAGACGGCGGCCGTGGGAAAACATGGCCGCAAAGACCACGGCCATCAGCGAGATTGAAAGCGCCGCCACCCAACCCAGCCCCACCTGGAACTCCGCTCGGAGCATGTTGATTTCCGACACGAACAGGCTGAAGGGTGGAAACCCCAATAGGGCGAGCAGCCCGAAGCCGAAGATCCCTCCCAGGACCGGGCGCCTGGACAACAGGGCGGGAACACGCTCGATCTCGCTGGTGCCCTCGGTCAGCAACACCTCGCCCGAGGCCAAGAAGAGTACGCCCTTGGCCAGGCCATGGCCAAGGATGTGGAGCAGAACCGCGGCGATTGCGAGTGGAGTCCCGGCGGCCGCCCCCAGCGCTATCAGCCCCATGTGCTCCATGCTGGAGTAGGCGAGCATCCGCTTGTAGTCGCGCTGGGTCAGCAGGAGAGAGGCCGCAACCGCCAGCGAAAGAAGGCCGACTACAACCAGCAGAGTGCGCGCGAAGCCCGGGCCGAGCGCTCCATCGGCGATGACCTTGAAGCGCAGCACCGCATAGAAGGCGACCGCCAGCAAGACACCGGACATGAGCGCAGAGACCGGGGCAGGAGCCTGGCTGTGGGCATCCGGCAGCCAGCTGTGCATCGGAGCCAGACCCACCTTGGTCCCATATCCCAGCACAAGGAGGGAGAAGGCGAGACGCATGACCCCGGGGTCGAGGCGATGCGACTCCCGCGCCAGGGTCGTCCAGTCCAAGGGGTTCCGGACCGGGCCCCCGGAATGGAGCGCGGCCAAGTACACAAGGACCGTGCCCAGGAAGGCAAGCGCGATGCCGACCGAACAGATCACGATGTACTTCCACGAAGCCTCGAGAGCTTTCTTGGTTCGCCGGTGGCCAACCAGGAAGGTTGTCACGACGGTGGTTGCCTCGACCGCGATCCAAAGCACACCCACGTTTGCAGCGAGCACGGCGAGGAGCATCATGGCCAAAAAGATCTGGACGAGAATCGCGTAGGAG
>JAKAOC010000282.1 GCA_021823385.1 Actinomycetes bacterium | reverse complement strand
TCTAACCCCGAAGTCGCCCAGGCGATGATCGACGTCCTGCACTTCTGGCTCGCTCTTGGCCTTGACGGCTTCCGGCTGGACGCGGTGCCGTACCTTTTCGAGCGCGAAGGCACCAACTGCGAGAACCTCCCGGAAACCCATGCCTTCCTGCGCAGGATCAGGACCGAGGTGGACGAGAAGTACCAGAACAAGATCCTTCTCGCGGAAGCCAACCAGCTGCCCAAGGACGTGGTGGACTACTTCGGCCAAGGCGACGAGTGCCACATGGCCTTCCACTTTCCGATCATGCCCAAGATGTTCATGTCCATCAAGAAGGAGTCCTCAGGCCCGCTGCGCTCGGCGATCCTGGAGACCCCGTCCATTCCCGAGGGTTGCCAGTGGGGGACATTCCTGCGCAATCATGACGAGCTGACGCTGGAGATGGTGACCGACGAGGAGCGGGTCTTCATGTACCAGGAGTACGCCCGCGACCCCCGCGCGCGGCGCAACGTGGGGATCGGCAGGCGCCTGGCCCCGCTCATCGAGAACGACCGGCGCATCGCCGAGCTGCTTCACTCGCTCCTGCTTTCCCTGCCGGGCTCGCCGGTCCTCTACTACGGGGACGAGATCATGATGGGGGACAACATCTACCTGGGCGACCGCGACTCGGTGCGCACCCCGATGCAATGGTCAAGCGACCGCAACGCGGGCTTCTCGCGGGCCGACAACGCCTCCTTGTACCTGCCGGTGCTTATGGACCCGGTATACGGGTACGAAGCACTCAACGTCGAGGCCCAGCTGCTGAATCCGGGATCGTTCCTGCAGTGGCTGCGCCATATGCTCTGGATCCGCCGCGGCAACCTGGTTTTCGGGGTGGGCGAGTTCGAGGACGTGGAGAACGACAACGACTCCATCTTCTCCTTCATCCGCAGCGACGGGGCTACCGGAACCGCGGTGCTGTGCGTCAACAACTTCGCGCGCAACGCGATGCCCGTCTCCCTGGATCTCTCCAACTATGTTGGTCGCATTCCGCGCGAACTCCTGGGCGGCGTGGTCTTCCCCCAGGTGCGAAACGAGCCGTACCCACTCACCATCGCCCCCTATGGGACCTTCTGGTTCGACATCTCCTCCTCCGGGCGGGGCACCACCTCCACCGTGCAGTCCACGGACGGGGTCGAAAACTTTGCCTACGGAGGCGCATAACCCGTGGCCGACGCCCGGGAACTCGGGGCCGCCATAGGCGAGCTCTTTCTCGTGGAGGGCGTTGAGCGGCGCTGGCTTCCAGTGGGGGCGAGTCTGGAGAACGCCAGGGTCTTTTCGGTTCTTGGTGGGCCTGAGCACGGCGTCGCCTTGGCCGAGTTGAACTTCGCCGAAGGTTGCTTCCGGGCCGCCTTTTCATTCGACCTGGCCGGAGGTGAGTCACTCTCGGTGCGTGAGGTTTTCGAGCCCGGCTTCCAGCAGGGGCTCATCGATCTCCTGCGCAGCCTCAGCTTCTCCGGGCCTCGCTCGGACGAGGTGTCCGCCGCGCTCGGTCAGGGGCGTGCCGAGCCGATCCTGCTCGACCAATCCAACTCGGCTTTCTTGATCGGCGAGGGTGGCTTCGGGAAGTTCTACCGGCGCTGCGGAGACATCTCCCGTGAGGCCGAGTTTTACCGGCACCTGGCGGGATTGGGAGTGGTGGCGGCCTTTTGGGGCGCCTTTTCCTACCCGGACGGGTCCGTTGCGGCGCTGGTGACCGAGCTCCTGGAGAATCCGCGATCGGCCTGGGATCTGGCCGGTTTGTTGCTGGATGGCGGCGACTTGCAAGGGGCCGCCAAGCTGGCGCAGAAGTGCGGCGAGGCGCTGGGTCAACTTCACGACGGTCTCGAGCAGTCGTGGCCGGACTCCGCTTCGATCGAGCCTGCCGACCTTGTCGCCTGGCTGAATGCCCGCCTGGCCGGGCACGCGACGGTGCTGGGAGGCGACGAGCTCTCCACCTCGGCGGGCCATGCGCTCAGGGATCTGGCGTCGGAGCTGGAGGGACCGTTCCGTTGCCAGCACATCCACGGCGACTTCCATCTGGGCCAATTGGTGCGCTCCGGCGAGGCCCTCCTGGTGATCGATTTCGAGGGCGAGCCGGACGCGGCAGCGGGCCCGATGGAGCTGCCCGAGCGTGACCTGGCGGGCCTGTTGCGATCCATCGGATACCTGGCGCCCGCAGACGAGGACGAGGGGCTGCGGCAGCTGCTTCGCTCGTCGGCGCTGGAGGGATATGCGAGCTCGCGGACCGGGAGCCGGACCTTCGAGGTTCCGGAGCGCCTGGCGCTGCTCGCCTTCTTCGAGGCGGAGAAGGCCCTTTATGAGCTCGCCTATGAGACGCGCTATCGGCCCTCGATGACCGAGGGGCCTTCGGCGGCGCTCAAACGGCTGGCCTGGAGGCTGGATGGCCTGGCCCGCGGGGCGAGCCTGGCGCCGGGCTCCTTGACCGCTCTCGCACAGCGTGAATATGCTCGCTAGGGTTCACTGCCGCCCGGCGGGGGCCTGGGAGGAAGATTGACGATGGCAAGCGAGGTGCGCTTCGTCTCCGAGTTCGACCTCTACCTGCTTGGCACAGGCAGGCACCGTCGACCATGGGAGGCGCTTGGCGCCCATTGGGGCCACCACGGCAGTACCAACGGCACCCATTTCGCCACCTGGGCGCCTAGCGCCAGAGCGGTGACTGTGATCGGGGATATGAACGGCTGGGTCCCGGAATCGGCCTACCACCTCAAACCCCTTGGTGAATCGGGGGTTTGGGAGGGCTTCATTCCCGGGGCCGGTCCAGGCCAGCGCTACAAGTTCCGCATCGTCAGCCCGGACGGATCCGTGCACGAAAAGGCCGATCCCTATGCCACTCAAAGCGCGGAGCCCCCTTCGGCCGGCTCGATCATCTCGGCCCCGTCCACGCATGTCTTCGGGGATTCCGCATGGATGGACGCCAGGGGCGGTTGGCTAGGCGACAGGCCCGTCTCCATCTACGAGGTGCATCTTGGGTCCCTGCGCCGGGATCCCTGGCACCCCGATGAGCCGCTCACCTATTCCGGGCTCGCCGAGTTCCTGGTCCAATACGTGGGAGAGCTGGGCTTCACCCACGTCGAACTTATGCCCATTACCGAGCATCCTTTCTACGGCTCATGGGGCTATCAGACGACCTCGTACTACGCGCCCACCATGCGTTATGGGCTTCCCGACGAGCTGCGCGCCTTCGTCGACCGCCTGCACCAGGCGGGCATCGGGGTGATTTGCGACTGGGCGCCCGCGCACTTTCCCCGTGACCCCTTCGCGCTGGCCAATTTCGACGGCTCGGCCCTTTACGAGAAGTCCGATCCGCGCATGGCCAGCCATTCGGACTGGGGGACGCTGGTGTTCGACTACGCCAGGCCACAGGTGCGCAACTTTCTGGTCGGCTCCGCGCTCTATCTGATCGAGCAGTTTCACTTCGATGCTCTGCGGGTGGATGCGGTGGCGTCCATGCTCTACCTCGACTACTCCCGGCCCGAATGGGTTCCCAACGCTTACGGCGGCAGGGAGGACCTGGACGCCATCACATTCCTGAAGGAGATGAACGAGGCGGTCCACCAGCTTGGGGCCACCACCATCGCCGAGGAGTCGACCGCCTTTCCCAAGGTCGCCCGCCCTACCTACGAGGGAGGGCTCGGGTTCGGCTTCAAGTGGAACATGGGCTGGATGCATGACACCCTCGACTACCTCTCCCGTGACTCGGCTTACCGCAGCTGGCATCACGACGAGATCACCTTCGGCCTGCATTACGCCTTCAGCGAGAACTTCGTGCTGCCGCTGTCCCATGACGAGTGCGTGCACGGCAAGGGGTCCATCTACACCAAGATGGCCGGCGACGACTGGGCCAAGCTCGCCACTGTCCGCGCTCTCTACGCCTGGATGTGGGCCCATCCCGGCAAGAAGCTCCTCTTCATGGGTGACGAGTTCGCCCAGCAGGCCGAATGGAGCCACGATCGCTCCCTGGACTGGCACCTGCTCGAGGAGGGCTCCCACGATGGGGTTCGCCGGTTGGTCTCAGAACTGAACCGTCTTTACCGCTCCTACCCGGAGCTGCACGCGGCAGATCTCGATCCGCGCGGGTTCGGCTGGATACGGGCGACCGATAGGGATCGAAACCTCTTCGTCACGCTGCGCCGCGCGCCCGGCAAGGGTTCGGGCATGGTCGTCTGCGTGGCCAACTTCTCCGGCTCCGAGTGGCGGGACATACCCATCGGCGTTCCCAAGGCGGGCAGCTGGACGGAGATTCTCAACACCGACTCGCGCCACTATGGCGGAAGCGGTGTCGGCAATCTTGGTTCGAAAGCGTCGGAACCCAAGGAATGCGACGGCTATCCCGACCGCCTGGTGATCTCTATCGCAGCGGACTCGGTGATCTGGTTTTACGCCGAGGGCTAGAAAGTCGTCGTCGGAAGCCTTTAGATC
>JAKAOC010000281.1 GCA_021823385.1 Actinomycetes bacterium | reverse complement strand
CCACTCCGCGGATGTGTCGAAGAAGACCACGTTCGCCCTCGCTCCGGCTTCCAGCCGCCCGACGAAGTTCTCGTCCAGCCCAAGGAGCTGCGCGGGCTGCCAGCTCATCATGGCCACGATCCTCCACAGCCAACCGAGACGCTCCGCCTCGGCCTGACTGCCAACGGCAGCGGCGATGGAAGCGGACACGGCGTCAGGAAGCCCTTGTGGTACCAGCCCTTCCTCGATGGCGCCCAGAGCGCCGGTGTAAACAGCCGCGAGCGCATGTTGAAGGCCGAGCATCCCGAAGGCGGCGTCGTCGAGCGTCGCCTCCTTCCGCCAGCGCGGATGGGGCGCGTGGTCGGTTCCGATCACGTCGAAGACGCCTTGCGACAGCTGCTCCCAGAGGCGGCGGCGGTCATCTCCACTGCGCAGCGGAGGATTGACCTTGTAGACCGAGTCGTAGCCACTGAGCAGCTCCTCGGTCAGAAGCAAGTGGTGAGGGGTCACTTCCGCGGTGACCGGCACTCCGTCCGCCTTTGCCCGCGCCACCAGCTCGGCGGATCGGCCGGTGGAGAGGTGCAGCAGGTGGAGGCGCCCCCGGATGGCCCGGGCCAGTTCGATGTCCCGGGCAACCATGACCTCCTCCGCGACCGCCGGTATGCCGCGCAGCCCGAGACCCGCCGACAGCGCTCCTTCGTTCATCACTCCCGCCCCGAACAGGGACTCGACTTCGCAGTGCTCGGCAACGACAAGGCCCAGTTCGGCGCCGTACTGAAGCGCGCGGCGCATAAGGTTGGCGTCCTGGACACCCGACCCATCGTCGGTGACGAGGCGGACACCCGCTTTGGCCAGAGCCGCCAGCGGTGAAAGCTCGGCGCCGGCACGCTCCTTGGTGATGGTCCCGGACGAGAGGACCCTCACCGGCAGGCGCGCCGCTCCCGCAAGCATCTGGGCCACGCGCGCCGGATTGTCCAGCGGGGGGGAGGTATTCGGCATGGCAAGCACGGCGGCATATCCTCCCATGGCCGCCGCCATGGTCCCCGTCTCCAGCGTCTCTGCTTCCTCGCCGCCAGGGACGCGCAGGTGCGTATGGGCGTCGACCAGAGCCGGGATGACGAGTCCGCCGCTCGCATTCACCACGATGTCGCCGGGCCGAGGAGCGACCTCGCCGCCGGCGGCCACGATCGACCCGCCATCGACGGCCAGATCTCCACGCCTGACGCCGGAGCGGTCGAGCAGCAGGCCGCCCTTGTAAACAATCCGGGCGCTCATTCCATCACCCCTGCACCGAACACCTTTTCAAGGATCGCCATGCGAACGTAGACCCCGTTCCTGGTCTGGGAGCGGACCAGCGAACTCTCGGCCGCGATGACCGCCGAGTCGACCTCCATGCCCGGATAGACCGGCCCGGGGTGCATGATCACCACTTCCGGCCTGAGGCGCCGGTGCCGCTCCCGGGTTAGCGAATACCTGGCCACGTATTCCCCGAATGAGGGAATCAGGCCCTGACCGATGCGCTCCTGTTGCAGGCGAAGCAGGTAGACAACGTCCAGATCGCCGAGACAGCCGTCGAAGTCGGACGTGGCGCGGACGTAAGGCGCGAAACCCCGCGGCGGCATGAGGGTGGCCGGTGCGACCAGCGTCGTCTCGGCCCCGAAGAGGTCCAGCCCGTCCATCAGGGACCTGGCCACACGCGAGTGGGCGATGTCGCCCACTATTCCGACCTTGAGGCCGGAGAGGGCGTCCAGGGAACCGAGCCTTTCGGAAAGCGTGAACAAATCGAGCAGGGCTTGGCTCGGGTGCTGGTGAGCGCCATCGCCCGCGTTGACCACCTTCAGGCCGGTCCACCGAGAGATCAGTTCCGGGGCCCCGGCGGCGGATGAGCGCACGACCATGCCGTCGACGCCGAAAGAGGCGATGGTCTCCACCGTGTCCTGCAGGCTCTCCCCTTTGGCGAGCGACGAGGATTTGGAGTCGAAGTTGATAACCGCGGCGCCAAGGCGGGTGGCTGCAACCTCGAAGGAGACCCTGGTCCTGGTCGAAGTCTCGAAGAAGAGGGCGGCGATCTCGACCCCGTCGAGGAGATCCAGCCGCCTCGGCCCGCTCGCAAAATGGCGGGCGCGCCGGAGCAGCGATTCAGCCCCTTGGCGATCCAGCTGCCCCATGGACCAGAAGCCCTGCTTCAGGGCGTCGTCATTCGCCATTCTTGTCCCCCTCGGGGCGCGCCTCCTGGTAGATCCGAACAACCTCGGGCGTGACCTCCACGTATTCGTTCTGCGACGTCGGAAGATTCTTGCCCACGTAGTCAGGCCGAATGGGAACTTCCCGGTGGCCGCGATCCACCATCACCGCGAGCTGGACCTTGGAAGCCCGGGCACGCGAGAGGAGCGAGTCGAGCGCGGCTCGCACCGTCCTCCCGGTGAAGATCACGTCGTCGACGAGAATGACCACCCTGCCTTGGGGGGAGACGGGGATGTTACTGCGGTCGGAGGGCAGCCCGATCACATCAGGGTCTTCGCGGGGGGCGTCGTCGCGGAAGTTGGTAACGTCCAGGGTCCCCTGGGGGATCGCGACTCCTTCGAGCGCTTCGATCCGCTTGGCAAGGGCGGCGGCAAGCCACTCCCCGCCTCGCAGCAGCCCAAGCAACATCAGATTCTCGGGACCCCGATTGCGCTCCAGGATCTCGTGCGCGATTCGCGTGACCGCCCGCTCGATGTCGGGCTTGGAAAGGATCTGCGCCTTCAAGGTGAGCCCACCCGTCCCACTTGGAACGAGACGCAGTTTCTCAGACGGCATCTAGCCTCCATAAACCGTGTGAGTCTCTCTGTACTCACTTCACGGATATCTTGTAACACACTAGCTTGCACTTGCCGAATCCTGCACGCCTGGCCCAACACGAGAGCTTCATAGACGATCCCGCATGACCCAACAGCAGTATTACTACCGGCCGGAACCTTCTAAGAAGAACACACGGCCGGCACACTCGGCCAGAACAGTCCACAAGGGGCGCCGCAGGGTCGCCATCATCGGCGCGGCCCTCGCCGCCGTGATCGTGCTCGGCGCGATAGGCGTATACGGCTACGCCAGGATCAAATTCGCCGAGATCAGGAAGCTGGCGGTTGGAAGTCTCGACACCGCAGGCGCCAATCAGCCCATCAACATCCTGTTGGTCGGCAACAACTCTCGGTCGGTCCTGAACGGCAAGCAGGCCAACGCCTTTGGAAGTGGCTCCCAAGTGGGCGGGGCACGCAGCGACGTGACCATGATCGCCCACCTGGACCCCAAGACCCGCACGGTGACTCTTGTCTCCATACCCAGAGACCTGTTCCTGCCGATACCGGGGAGCACCAACCTGAACCGGGTCGACTCGGCGCTCAATTACGGTCCCTCCACGCTCGTCAAGACCATTGAGCAGGACCTGGGCATTCCCATCAATCACTACATCGAGCTCAACTTCGACACCTTCCAGTCCGTCGTGACGGCGCTCGGCGGGATCAACATGTACTTCCCATATCACCTGAAGGACGCCTATTCGGGCCTGAACATAACGCAGACGGGCTGCCTGCATCTGAACGGCTTCCAGGCGCTGGCGGTGGTGCGCGCTCGCCATCTCCAGTATTCGCCCAACGGTGTCACCTGGTACTACGACCCGCTGGGGGACCTCTCCAGAATCCGCCGCGACCATGAATTCCTGCGGGTGCTGGCCTCCGAGGTCAAGGCCAAGGGAGCCTCCAACCCGGTCACTCTCAACTCGGTCCTCTCCGCCATAGAGCCCTACCTGGGCCTGGACAAGAGCTTCACGTTCAACGAGCTGGTGTCGCTGGCCACCACCTACCGGCATACCAATCCGAACTCCATCAAGACCGCGACGCTCCCGGTCGCGTTGGAGAACAACTACTTCTACCTCGGCGCCAACTACGGCGACGTGGTCTTCGCGGCCCAGCCACAGGACTGGAGCATTCTTCAGCAGTACATGGGCATGCAGACGCCTCCGATCGCCCGATCCTCCATCACGTTGAGCGTCGCCAACGGCACCGGCGCCTATATGCAGGCCACGGACGTGGCCACCGCGCTCCAAAAGCTCGGCTACAAGATCGCGTCCGTCGGGAACACGGCGATTCAGGGTTCGAACCTGGAAACCGTTGTTCGCTACACCCCCGGTCACCTGGCCATGGCCGAGAAGGTTATGTCCGATCTCTCCGGCGCAGTCGTCATGTCCCAGGGGGCGACAACGGGAGGCGCTCCGGTCGAGGTGATCACGGGCAACGGCCTGAGCGTCGCGACGCTCGCTCGGCCGGCCGCGCAGGCGACCCAGGCCAACTCACTGACCAGCGCCTCGGGCACGCAAGCCACCAAGGCAAGCTCCCAGACGAGCGCAGCGAGCACGACGTCCGTCAACAATCCCATTACGTTGCCGGCCACCAGTTCGAACATGCCCCTGCAGCCGTGGGATCCGCGCGCCTGCCCGG
>JAKAOC010000280.1 GCA_021823385.1 Actinomycetes bacterium | reverse complement strand
TGCTCATCATTGCCTGCCCTTGTGCCATGGGCCTTGCCACGCCGATGGCGCTGCTGGTGGGAACCGGTCGTGCCGCGCAATTGGGAATCCTCATCAGGGGTCCGGAGGTCCTTGAGTCGGCACGACAGATCGACACCGTCATTCTCGACAAGACCGGCACGGTTACGACCGGACGCATGTCCGTAGTCGGGGCAATATCTATGGGGGACACCACCGAGGCGGAGCTGGCCGCGATGGCGGCGGCTGCCGAAGCCGGTAGCCGCCATCCACTTGCAGGAGCGCTGCTGGTGCACGCGGACGAGCTGGATGTGGATGTGCCCGAAGCCGAGTCCGTTGTGGCGGTGGCGGGCCAAGGCGTGTCCGCTACGGTAAACGGCGTCTCGGTCGCGGTCGGAAAGCTCGCCTTTTGCGAGGAGAACGGCATTGTGGCTCCCGAAGATCCTGCCCGGTATCGGGCGGCGGCCCATGGACCGGTCTCGCTCGTATACGTCGGCTGGGGCGGGGCAGTGCGCGGAATCTTCGAGATCGCGGACCAGATCCGACCCGACTCGCGGGCAGCCATCGGTGCCCTGAAGCGGCTGGGTACGGAAGTGATTCTGCTGACCGGAGACTCGCGTGAAGCCGCCGAGGCGGTCGGGCGGGAACTGGCCGTAAACCAGGTGATCGCAGATGTGAGTCCCGAGGGCAAGGGACAGGTGGTCGACGAGCTCCTCGGGAAGGGAAAGCGTGTGGCCATGGTTGGAGATGGCATCAACGACGCTGCCGCCCTTGCCAAGGCGACCCTCGGCATCTCGGTCGGCGGGGGCACGGACGTGGCCAAGGAGGCTTCGGATCTGACGGTTTTCGGAGGTGGGGTAGCGGGGGTGGTTGACGCGATTCGCATCGCGCGGCGCACTTTAGGCACCATCCGGGGCAATCTGTTCTGGGCTTTTGCCTACAACGCCGCAGCTATTCCGCTTGCAGCGCTCGGCCTGGTCAATCCGGTTCTGGCAGGTGCCGCTATGGCGTTCTCCTCGGTTTTCGTGGTTGGGAACTCAGTTCGGCTTTTCAGCTTCCAAAGGGCGCGCATCGACTGAGCGGCTCCGGCTCCGCGCGCCCTCCGCTGCTAGGGTGGCTGATCGTGAAGGATCCATTGCCATCCATTGATCTGCTTGCCGACTCCGCCGAGGTGGAGCACTACCTCGGGGTTCTAAGTGAGAAGGACTTCCGGGGGGCCCGCGCTGCGCGCCTCGAGGGGGTGCAGCGCGCACTGGAGGAAACAAGGACTGACGCGCTGGTCCTCTCGCTCGGCGCCGACCTGCCCTGGCTCACGGGCTACGAGGCAATGCCCCTCGAACGCTTGACGGCGCTGGTTGTCCTGCGTGGCGAGATGCCGGTTCTTCTGGTGCCCGAACTGGAAGCGCCAAGAGTCCGCCCCGATGACGAATTGTTCAGCCTGCGCCCTTGGGCGGAGGGCTCCGATCCATACGACATGGTCGCGGGTTTGCTGGGAACTGCCGAGTCGGTCGCAGTCTCCGACCGCATGTGGGCGACAGCGCTACTGGAGATCCAGCGGCGGTCACGCCAGGCGGGGTACTCGGCCGCTTCAAGCCTGCTGGCGCCCCTCAGGGGCCAGAAGGATGCCGTTGAGCTGCTCCTCCTCGCCCGGGCCGCTCACATTACCGACCTGGTGGCCGAGGAGATTCTGGCAGGGGAGCTGCCGCTGGTGGGCAGGCCGGAGCGGGAGGTCTCGGCGGACATTTCGGCCCGGTTGATTACTCACGGGCTGCAGCGTGTTAACTTCGCCATCGTCGGGTCCGGCCCCAACTCCGCCTCCCCTCATCACGAGCCGGGATTACGCGTGATTGCCGGCGGCGATCCGGTGGTTCTCGACTTTGGTGGCGTCTTCGCCCTGGGCGAAGAGCCCGGCTATTGTTCGGACACCACCCGCACCGTGGTCGTAGAGCAGGTCCCGGACGGCTTTGGCGAGCTTTACCAGGCGCTTCACGTTGCCCAGGCTGCCGCGCTCCGGGAGGCGAGCAGCGCGATAAGCGGCGCCTCGTTGGACGCGGTGGCCAGGGACGCCATCTCTGGGGCTGGTTTCGGCAGCTACTTCATCCACAGGACCGGCCACGGCATCGGCCTCGAAGAGCACGAGGATCCCTATGTGGCTTCGGTCAATCCGCGTCCGCTCGGGCCCTACGCCGCCTTCTCGATCGAGCCGGGCATTTATATCCCGGGTCGTTTCGGGGCCCGCATCGAGGACATCTGCGTGACCGGTGAACACCATGCCGTAAGCCTGAACCGTTCCTCTCGCGACATGGTCATAGTGTGACCAGTGCACCCGTGAGCTGGGGTGATAGTTAAAGGCCTGCGGGCCTGCAATAGGCTTGAAGACATTCGATCCCTGTCCCCGCCAATCTTTTGGCGACTGTGCGGCTTGGCGCGAAAGGACGGATGGATGACTCACGCGCAGAGCGAAATCTCGATGGGGCCCGGCTCCGTCGCGGATGCAAAGGCTTCAACGCCCTCCAAGGGCCGTGGCACAACGGTCGCGGTCCTCTTTGACATCGATGGCACGCTCATCGTCACCGACGGCGCCGGCGCACGTTCGTGGGAGCTCGCCTTTGCCGACCTTTGGAAGGTTGAGGCGGACATCACCAACTACAGCGACACCGGCATGACGGATCCGCAGGTGGGTAGAAGGACCTTCGAGGCCGTGATGGGGCGTTCGCCAAGCGCGGCGGAGTTTTCCCGCCTTCTCGAGAGGCGCATGCATTACCTGACCCAGACGGTCGCCGAATCCAGCGGCTATCGGATTCTGCCGGGGGTGGCTGAGCTTCTACCCCGACTGGTGGAGGAAGGCTACGTGCTCGGCCTGGTGACCGGGAATCTTGAAGCCGCGGCACATGTCAAGCTGTCGCGTGCGGGCCTCAACAGGTTTTTCTCCTTCGGTGGCTACGGTTCGGATTCACCCGACCGGACCGAGGTCACGAGGATGGCTATGCGGCGAGGCTCCGTCGTCTTTGGCGGGGACGCCCCGCCGGGGGCCTTCCTGGCGGTCGGCGACACGCCCAACGATGTAGAAGCGGCCCACGCGGCAGGAATCAAGTGCGTTGCGGTGGCAAGCCACAAGTACGACGTGGAGCAACTCGAGGCCTCGGGCGCAGATTGGGTGATTCCCAGTCTCGAGCAGGGGCTTCCGCCCTTGTCCGCCTAAATGCTTGAGTGCCGGTTGCGAATTTAGGGATAGGAGGCGGGATGCAGACATCGACCAAGCCGGACCGTGAGGGGTTGCGGCCCGATTCGGCGGTACTGGTGCTTTTTGGCGCAAGTGGCGACCTGGCCAAGCGAAAACTGATACCCGGGCTCTATCACCTATACCGTGCCGGTCTGATGCCCGAGAATTTCCGGATTATCGGCAGCGCTCCGGCTGAGGTGAGAATGGACGTTGAAGGTTTCGTCGAGGTCGCGCGCTCCTCGGTGGGGACATTCGGGAGGCGAGAGGGGGCTGACGCGGACTTTGACGGCTTCGCAAAAAGTCTCTCGTACTGCGCGGCATCGACGTCGGATTTTTCAGGACTAGCCGCCGCGGTTAACGACGCCCGAAAGGAAACCGGCGCGGAGGCCGCTGTCTTCTACCTGGCCGTCCCCCCGCCGGCGTTCATCCCCGTGATAAAGGCGCTTGGTGCTGGTGGCCTGGCTCAGGGATCGCGGTTGATAATCGAGAAGCCGTTCGGATACGACCTGAAGAGCGCCAAAGAGCTGAACACAGCCATTCACGGTTCGTTCTCCGAGGACGAGGTCTACCGGATCGACCACTTCCTGGGCAAAGAGGCGGTGCAAAACATTCTCGCACTGCGCTTCGCCAATGGCATATTCGAGCCTGCTTGGCATCGCTCGTTCCTGGAATACGTCCAGCTCGACGTACCCGAAACGCTCACCATAGAAGGCCGAGGCGCCTTTTACGAGGAGACCGGGGCCTATCGGGACATGATCGTCACGCATCTCTTGCAGGTGCTTGGTTTCCTGGCAATGGAGCCCCCGGAAAAGCTCGACGCCCGCAGCCTCAATGCAGCCAAGAACAATGTCTTCGCCGCGCTCCGACCTTTGACGAAGGCGGACGTGGTCTTTGGCCAGTATGAGGGCTACCTGCAGGAGCCGGGAGTTGCGGCGGGTTCTCGGACCGAAACACTGGTTGCCGCCAGGGTCTGGATTGACAACGATCGCTGGTCGGGGGTGCCCTTTTACCTCCGCACAGGAAAGGCGATGGGGGCGGAAAAATCAGTGGCCACGCTTGGATTCCGCGTGCCGGACCTTGGGCGGTTCGAGGAAGCAAATCTGCCGCTGCAGGGAACCGCCTCCAACCAGCTGGTGCTCGATTTGGGCGATCCCGGCTCCATCGAGGTCGCCTTTCTTGCCAAGACACCGGGCGTCACGATGGATGTTGCGCCGGCCTCACTGAGTTTCAGCTACGCCGAAAGCTTCAACATGC